>CAMXXM010000052.1 GCA_947253195.1 uncultured Porphyromonas sp. | reverse complement strand
ACGGGCTGAGATCGTATCCTTCATCGATGTATAGAGGACCGCAGCATTGTGGAGTGCCCCCCGATTGTCGGGATTATCGGCAAGCACCACCTTGTAATCCTGAAGCGCCAGCGAGTCTTCTCCCAGCGTGTGGCGGGTGAGGGCGCGGAGGTAAAAGGCATCGTAGATGAAGGGATTCCGTCCGATGCTGACAGAAGCATCCTGCTCAGCACCCCTGACGTCCCCGAGGCTGTACTTCGCCACCGCCCGCCAGTAGTAGGGGCGTGCCGAGGTGGAGTCGACCCGGATGGCAGTATTGAAGTACTGGATGGCGAGGACGTAATCCTTGAAGAGGATCGCATTTTGCCCAATGGTCATCACCCGGGTCGGATCGATCTGGGCGTGTGCGGGCAGGAGATGGCAGACCACCAAGATGGCAGTCATCCAGAGTCGTAGGCGGATCCTCTCTCTCATCCCGGATAGTTATCGGCTGTTGGTGATGATCTTGTAGTCCGCCCGGACATTGCCGCGGGACATCTTCTTGAGCTTACTGCGGATCATGGCCTTGCGCATCGCGGGGACCTTGTCCGTGAAGAGGATCCCTCGCGTGTGGTCAAACTCGTGCTGGAAGACCCGTGCGCTGAAGCCTCGGAAGGTCTCCTCGTGCCACTCGAAGCTCTCATCCTGATACTTCACCCGCACCATCGTCGGTCGGCTCACCGGCTCGCTGAGACCGGGGAGGCTGAGGCAGCCCTCGTCCAACGTGACCTCCTCCGTGCCATACTCCAGCACCTCCGCATTGATAAAGGTGTGCTTCATATCCGCTGTCTCGGGATAGGTGTCCTTGAGTGGCGACGCATCGATGACAAAGAGCTGCAGTGCCTTGCCCACCTGCGGGGCAGCCAACCCGATCCCATCGGAGGCGTACATGGTGTCGTACATATCGGCAATCAGTTTCTGGAGACCAGACAGGTCAGGAGTCACCTCCTTGGTCGGTTCTCTCAGTATGTCGGTGCCATAGACGTATATAGGTAGTTCCATTGCTTACTTTCTATTCGTTATTATATCTCTCCCCGCTCCTGCATCTCACGATAGGTCCTGCTCTCAAGGAAGTCTCGCAGGATGATCACGGCGCTGATCTCGTCGACCAGCCCTTTCTCCCGCCTCTTCATCCGCCCCATACCGCTCTCAACGAGGGTTCGATTGGCGATCACTGATGTGAAGCGCTCGTCATACCTTATGATGGGCATGGTAGGCAAAAGTTTATGCAGCCTATTGATCAGCGGGACAATGTACTTCTCACTCTCAGAGGGTGTATTATCCGCCTGCTTAGGTAGCCCGATGATGATCGCATCCACCTCCTCCCTCTGACAGTAGTCCCTCACTCGATCGGGGATCTCGCCCGTGGAGGCATAGCCCATACCGTCGGGGATGATCCTCAGGGGATCTGTCACCGCCATACCGGTTCGCTTGCGCCCTACATCCAGCCCTAAGAGACGTCCCATAGCAGCTCTCGGATGGTCTTGCCGGTGACCGGGTCGATCACGTCAGGCGCTATCTCAGCCAAGGGCCGGAGGACAAAGAGCCGATCTCGCATACGAGGATGAGGGATCTCCAGCCACTCATCGTGGTAGACCAGGTCATCGATCATCAGTATATCGACATCGCAGGTCCGGTCGAAGTGGATCCCGCCGATGCTTTTCCGCTCTCGTCCCAGCTCTCGCTCTATCTCGCGCGTCACCGTCAGGAGGGCACGAGGGGCGAGCGAAGTACGGACGGCGAGCACCTGATTGAGGAACTTATGCTCACTCTCAAAGCCCACCGGCTCCGTCTCCATGGGAGAGGAGACTGCAAGGATCTCCCCCACTCGCTCACTGATCAGCCGTGCGGCCTCAGAGAGGTAGTGGGCGGGGTTCCCCAGGTTGCTCCCGAGAGCGATATAAGCGGCGTGCTCCATAGGTGTCAGATGATGAGCATGGCATCGCCATAGCAACCAAAGCGGTACTCCTCCTTGATCGCCACCTTGTAGGCATTCATCATCACGTCGTAGCCGCCAAAGGCGACTGCAGTGAGCAGCGTAGAGGAGTACGGCATATGGAAGCCGGTCACCATACTATTGGCGATGCCAAAGGTGTACTCCGGGTAGATAAACTTCCCCGTCCAGCCCCCATAGGGCTTGATGAAGCCATCTGTGCTGAGTGCGGTCTCCAGTGCCTTCATCGTCGAGGTGCCGACACCGCAGATCTTATGCCCTCCCACACGCGCCTTATTGACCACGTCGCAGCACTCCTGCGTGATAGAGATCTGCTCGGACCCCATCTTATACTTCGCGAGGTCGTCCACATCGATCTCGTCATACATCACACGACTGGTGCTCAGCTCGAGCTTCGCAAAGTGGACATCCTTCAGGTCGAGACGCTTCATCAGCTCGCGACTGAAGTGAAATCCTGCCGACGGCCCCACTACAGCCCCCTCAGCCTCGGCGTATATGGTCTGGTACCGCTCAGCATCATCCGGTGTCGGTTCACGCTTGATATAGTCGGGCAGAGGCGTCATGCCAAGGTCCTTCAGATCTTGGATGAAGTGGTCATGATCCCCGTCGTAGAGGAAGCGAAGGGTACGACCTCGGGAGGTGGTATTGTCAATAACCTCAGCGACCAGCCGCTCATCGTCACCAAAGAAAAGCTTATTCCCGATGCGGATCTTACGAGCCGGGTCCACGAGGACATCCCACAGGTAGTTCTGAGCCTTCAGCTCACGCATCAGGAATACCTCGATGCGGGCATTCGTCTTCTCCTTATGACCCACGAGGTGGGCAGGGAAGACCTTCGCATTGTTGAGGACGATCACGTCGTCCTCAGAGAAGTACTCGATCAGATCCTTAAACTGTCTATGCTCGATCTCCCCACTCTTGCGGTGGAGCACCATCATCCGAGACTCATCACGAAAGTCTGTCGGATGCTGAGCAATCAGTTTCTTGGGCAGCTTGAAGCCAAATTGTGACAACTTCATATATCAGTGTCTCTAAAATTGATTTTATCTATTCTCCCCCTCAGTCACGATGCGATCCCGCCACGCCCTCAGGTCGGTCTGGTGGACGGAAGCATACGCATCCAGCGTCTGCCGGATAAATGGCACAAAGTCCTCCGGGCGGATGCACTCCTCCACACTTCGGTCGCCCACCCGTGTCCGCCGCAGTCGCGTGAGGTGAGCGCCACAGCCGAGCTGCTCACCCAGGTCCCGAGCCAGCGCGCGGATGAAGATCCCCTTACCCCCCGTCACGCGCACACGTGCCAGAGGTGCCTCGTAGCTCAGCAGCTCGATCCGATCAAAGCGGACCCGCTTAGCCGGCAGCTCCACCTCATCCCCCCGACGCGCGATCATATAGGCACGCTCCCCACCGATCTTCGCTGCGGAGTAGGCGGGCGGCACCTGATCGATCTCCCCCTCGTACGAGAGCAGAGCCGTACGTATCTCCGCCTCCGTGAGGTGGTCGTAGGGGTAAAAGGCGTCGATGGAGTGCTCTAAGTCAAAGCTCGGCGTGGTGGCGCCCAGCCGTATCGTCGCCTCGTAGCACTTGTCGTGATCCTGCAGCTCCTCGATGCGCTTCGTGAAGCGCCCGGTACAGAGCACCACCACACCGGTGGCAAGAGGATCAAGTGTACCGGCATGCCCCACCTTAAGCCGCTTAAGATTGAGCTCCGTGCAGGCGAGCCGGCGAAAGAGATTGACCAAGTCAAAGCTGGTCCAGCCGAGCGGCTTGTCTACGGAGACGATCATCCCCTCGCTGAAGGGGTTGGGCGGTGCGACACGCCTTCGCCCCCTCTCAGCGCCTATCTGATAGACCGCTCGAGTCAGGCGCTCCTCTCTCTCGTCCATCACCTTCACTTAGAAAACAGCAAGATCCATGCCCAAGCCCAGCATCGCCAAGATGACACCGGCGACAGCGATCCGATACCAGCCAAAGGAGGCAAAGGTGTGCTTCTGCACAAAGGTGATGAAGAAACGGATCGCCGCCAAGGCGACGACGAAGGAGACCACATTACCCACTACTAAAAGGCCCATATGATCGGAGAGTACCGACAGCTCGTCGGACTTCCAGAACTTCAGCACCTCGTAGCAGGTGGCGCCCAGCATCGTCGGCACAGCGAGGAAGAAGCTAAACTCTGCCGCCAGCTTCCGATCCATACCCGCCACCATACCACCGACGATCGTACTCATTGAGCGCGACATCCCGGGCATAAACATGGCAATGGTCTGGAAGAGCCCGACGATGAAGGCATTCTTGTAGGTGATCTCCCGTCCGTGGTTCCCCTTATGGAGCCACTTGTCGATGAAGAGCATCACCACACCTCCGATGAGGAGATTGACAGCGATGATCCACACCGATCCGAGGGCATGATCCACCCAGTCACCGAAGAGCAGACCCAGCACCACCGCCGGCAGGAGACCGATCAAGAGAGCTATGTAAAAGCGGAAGCGGCTTACCGTACGCTTCCACACCGGCACCTCGGGGCTATCCATCTCCGGTGCCACCCTGAAGTCAAAGAAACGCCTCCAGTAGAGCACCACTACGGAGAGGATCGCTCCGAGCTGGATCATGACGGTGAAGGCCTTCACGAAAGGCGTGCTCTCTATACCCATCAGGGACTGGGCGATCACC
This sequence comes from uncultured Porphyromonas sp., assembly GCA_947253195.1. Classification (GTDB taxonomy): domain Bacteria; phylum Bacteroidota; class Bacteroidia; order Bacteroidales; family Porphyromonadaceae; genus Porphyromonas_A. Next base: position 3,250 of record CAMXXM010000052.1, on the reverse strand, counting down.
AAGTGACCGGTGCTGGAGACCGGCAGAAACTCTGTCAGTCCCTCGACGATGGCAAGGACAATGGCTTGGACGACTGTCATCTCTCAGTTGGCTCAGTGGTGTCATCGGAGGGAGTCTCCTCACCGGTGTCGCTCCCCTTATAGTCGCTTCGCTTCCTCCAGAGGATCGCCACAGCGATGCCGGCATAGCCCAGCATGCAGACCAGCGGAGCCACGCGGATGCGCAGGGGGCTGAAGACCGCAGGATTAAATGTCACCCCATCCGTGGAGGCGCCTCCGCTCATCAGCAAATACCCAATGATCAGGAGGAGAAAAGAGCCGAGGAGGATCAGGAGATTGACTCTCCCGAATCCGTAGGTCTCAAAGTGCGTTTTCTTACCCTTATCTTTACTCATAACAATGTATCTTAATGACTGGCTCTTAGGCACGATAGAGACGATCCTCATCCATCTTGAGGTAGCGACTGACAGCAGCGGCAGAGGCGATCCAGGAGATCAGTATCCCTGAGACCAGCACGACAGCCCCGGCGATCACCATATTCTGCACCGACAGCACGCCACTGAGGATCGGATACTTCGTCAGGAGGTAGTAGCGGCACCAGACCATCAGCCCGATGGCAACGACCGCCGCCACCACTCCGCTCCTGATGCCAGAGGCTATGAAGGGGCGGCGGATAAAGGAGCCAGTTGCCCCCACTAATCGCATCGTGTAGATGATGAAGCGCTTGGCATAGACCCTCAGTCGGATCGTATTATTGATCAGGACAACCGAGATCACCAGCAGAAGTAGCGCCAGCGCACTCATGATCAAGGCGATGGTGCTGAGGTTGCGATTGAGCTCATCGACTAAGTCCTTGCGGTAGGAGACCGTCTGTGCGATAGGGAAGGACTGCAGATCCTTAGCGATCAGCTCTACACTATCAGGGCTGGCGGCATACTCCGAGAGGACGTGTACCTCCAGCGTAGGCGAGAGGGGGTTCCACCCGAGGAAGTCCTCGGGGTTCTCCCCCAACTCCTCGGCCAACTCCTGCATCGCCTCCTCCTTGGAGTAATAGGTCACCTCCTTGGCGTAGGGTCTGGACGAGATCTTGTCCCGCATCGAGACGATGTCGGCATCGGGGCTCTCCGGATCAAGCAGCACGGTATAGCTAAGACTCTCGCGGATGTAGTCCCCCAAGCCACGCCCCACGAGACCGATCATCGCCACGAGTCCGATCAGGAAGAGTACAGCACAGATACTGACTGTACTGAGGAATGTAGAGCCGGTCACCGGGACCCGGTGCGATTTCTTGGGCTTAGTCGACATATCTATCTACCAATTTTATTGTGTCCATTTAGGATGGGAAAAGTAGCCCCCGGAGCAAGGCAAGAGAGTAGAGAGCCGATCTCTCCGCTTCCTCTCTCTGCGTCGCTTCAGCACGCTTACTATCGTCCATTCAGTATGCAAATATACCAAATCAAACGGCACCACCCCCCTCCCCAATCACCATTATGTGGTGTCCTAGAAAAGTACACACATAGAGGAGCAGACTGCTTATCTCTTCTTAAGCCTCTGAAATGAGTTATTGAGACAGGGGTATCACTTAACCAACTCGTCGATGAAAAATCAGATCGATTACCTTATTGCTCCGCCATTACATCAGGGATGGCGAAGTATATCATAGCTCCGAACAAGAAGAGGGGGTCGGCTCGTACGATCACGGGTCGACCCTCTCCTTTGTATCACCTCGAGCGATCAGGCTTTCCGCTCTCGGAGAACCTTTGCCATGCGCTTCATTGCCTCCTCGATGATAGAGCGGGGCTCGCCGACATTGAGTCGCATGAAGTAGTCTCCGCCGGTGCCAAACATCCGTCCGTCATTCATAAAGACACCACACTTCCGGATCAGGAAGTCGACCAGCTCATCCGGGTCCTTAAAGCCGGCATCAGTGAAGTCCAGGAAGATGAGGAAAGAAGCCTCGGGGCGAATCATCTTCACACCGGGCATCTCCCGCCGGAGGTAGTCCTGTACGAAGTCGACACTCGCGGCGATGTAGTCCATACAGGCGCGTGACCACTCATCTCCCTGCTCGTAGGCAGAGGCGATGGCATCATAGGTCCAGCAAGAGGCCGCCTCCAGTCCACACTGCAGCATGTAGGCAAAAGCCTTCTCCCGCAGCTCCTTATTCGGGATGTAGAAGTGTGAGCCGATCACGCCGGGCATATTGAAGACCTTTGACGGGGCCATCAGCGACATAGTAATCTCGCGTGCCTCCTCGGAGATGGAGGGGAAGGGATGGTGCTGCACGCCCCTGTAGCTCAGGTCAGCGTGGATCTCGTCGCTCATGATGAGCACTCCATGCTCGTGAGCCATGTGCGCCACGCGGCGTAGCTCCTCATCGCTCCATACCCTGCCACCGGGATTGTGCGGGTGGCAGAAGAGCAGCATCTTGGACTCCGAGAGAGCCTCGTCGAGCCTGTCCCAGTCGATGTAGAAGCGCTCATCACGGACGAGCAGGGGCGCCTCGACTAACTTGCGGTTGCTGCCGCGGATGACGTTGGCAAAGGGATAGTAGACCGGGGGAAGGATAGTGATCCCGTCGCCCTCGTGCGAGAAGCACTGGATCAGCTTGTAGTAGCCGGATACCACACCCGGTGTATAGGAGATCTCCTCCTTTGCGGGACGGAAGCCGTAGCGCTTCTCAAACCAATTCTGAATCGCCTCAAAATAGCGATCCGGAGGGCAGGTATACCCCAGTACCGGATGCTCGAGACGCTTACGGACAGCATCGCCCACGAAAGAGGGTGTCGCGAAGTCCATATCTGCGATCCAGAGAGGAAGAATATCCTCATAGTCGCTCTCGAAGTGACCATAGCCATCATACTTCATACAGCCGGTCCCCCTTCGGTCGATGACCTTGTCAAAGTCGTACTTTGCCATAATGCAAGATTAAAGTGTTATGTATTCTGTTAAGTCGGTTTCAAAGGTACAAATTGTTCTGCTTTCTCTATGCACCCATGGGACCCAACTGCTGAAAATATCTTGACGACCCTCCCCACGAGAGGTCACATCGCACCGGCATGGACCCACTTACCGGAATAGGTGAGCGGGACAAAGTCCGGGTCGGGAGGGGTAAAGGTCACCCGCACCACGACGATCAGCGTCGGCAGAGGGGCCTTTCCGTCCTGCAGTTTTTCGATAAAAGGTCTCACCTCCCTACCCTCCCTGTCTCTTATACACATCTCCGAGCCCACGAGACCGTTATTCTAATC
>CAMXXM010000051.1 GCA_947253195.1 uncultured Porphyromonas sp. | reverse complement strand
CTCGTTGGTCTCCGTGCCTTCTATTACCAGGCCACCAAGGAGCCCAATAAGCTGAGCTTCGACTTCAATAAGGACCTGAAGATGTACGGTGCCAACTTCATCGCACGTCTCAATTACCCGCGCGGCATTGTCCCCTACCTCCGCTTCGGAGCCGGCTACCTCGACCGTAACGGTCTGATCAACTCCGGCAGCCAGGCACAGGCAAAGCAGAACTTCAAGTCTCACGACCTCTTCGGCATGCTCGGTGCCGGCATCGAGATCCCGATCTCTCGCTGGTTTGCCCTCTTTGGCAATGCTGATGCCCTCCTGATGACGGCGAATGAGCAGAGCATCAAGAGCGTAAGCACACCTAAGGACATTGCTGTTAATATTGGCTACACCGGCGGTCTCCGCATCAACCTCGGTGATCCCGTCCTCCAGAGCGAGCTTATGGATGAGAGCCAGACCACGGTCTTCAACGAGCGCACCAATGAGCTCCGCAGTGATCGCCAATATAGTGAGGCCCGTGAGAGCGTTGACTCCCGCAGCTCTAAGGCCAGCCGCGCTGAGGTGGAGAAGCTCCAGAATAAGATGATGACAAAGAAGGAGTTTGAGGAGATGGTTGATCGCATCATGGCTCGCATCCACGAGGAGGAGGGCAAGCGCGCCTCCCTCTACACGGCTGACGAGACCGACGTGATCCTCCGCGCCCTCGCCTCTCAGAGCGCCGGCACCTCTACTTCCACCACGACCACGACCGTAACCTCTGACGATCGTGCCATCAAGGATCTCCAGTCACGCGTAGGCTCACTCGAGCGCGATGCCCGCAGTGGCAACAATGGTAGCGTGGCTCCCTCCACGACTATCATCGCTCCCGGCACCGGATACAATGCTCCGCAGCCTGTTGCCCGTGGCTCTTACGATATCGCTCCCTCAGAGCGGCCCGCAGCCATCCACCCCAATGGTGGCTGGCTGAAGCTCAACCGCCTCGCTGCCGTCACAGGCGTCAGTCTCGGCGAGTCCACCTCTTGGGCGCTCGGCATGCGTGGTTACATGCAGATCAGCGACAGCTCTTTTGACTTCGTGCCTGAGATCATGTTTGGCTTCCGTCAGGGAGGTACCTCCTTTGATCTCGCCGGCAACTTTGTCTACAACATCGACATCAAGAGCCGCTTCACTCCCTATGTAGGTCTCGGCGTTGGTCTCTTCCAGCACGGTCTGGGCACTAAGTTTGGCACCAACATCATCGCCGGCACCAGTATCAATCTCGGCACCGGTGGCGAGATGTTCGTTGACTACACCGCACGCAGTCTTTTCAAGAATAACCAGATCGCTGTAGGCTATCGATTCATCTTCTAAAGAAATCCCCTCTTTCGTTTTATCAATAAGAGTAGATCCATTTAGATATGAATAAGATGACTACCACACTTCTGCTGACCTTTGGTCTTGCCACCGCAGTTCCTGCCGTGGCTCAGACCACTCAGGTCGCTCCGGCAGACACGGTAGACGTGACGAGAGCAGACGCTCCTGTCCTGTCCTCCGAGGATTATGCCGGTGCTTTAGGCATCAAGGACTGGGATAAGGTGGACGACAGTGCTATCCTCCCCATCACGTCCAAGCAGGCTGAGGAGCTCATCACCAAGATGATCGTAGCCGGCCGAGCCGACTCTCAGCGTAAGCTCAAGGAGGCGGAGGTGCTTAACGACTTCAAGGTCGAGACTCTGAAGAATAAGCTTCTCGAGTCAGCCCTGAGGAACGTCTACACCAAGGACTACGAGCAGCGGATCGATCGTCTCGAGACGATGCTCCTGATCCTCCTCGCTCAGCAAAATGGCGGAAAGCTTGATCCGTCTCTGGTGAATTACATCCTCGGTAATAGCAATGGCGACCTCGCCTCCCTCCTCACCGGAGGTGCTGCTCCTGCGTCAGGTGCCACCACCGGCAACGGCACGACTGCCATTCTTCCGGGCGCCAACGACCAGCAGAGTACGAGTACGAGTACGATTCCGCTCGCTCCGGGTGCCAAGGCTGACTCTTGGGATCACTTCCTGAGCCAGGTCTTCTACGCCTTTGACAGCTCCAAGCTGGACGCCAAGGCAAAGGTCGTACTCGACAACGTCGCCGGCTGGATCAAGGAGAATAAGATGGCTGTAGAGCTCAGAGGATACGCCTCACCCGAGGGTAATATGCGCTACAACAACCGTCTCTCCGGTCGCCGCGTCAATGCCGCTGCCGACTACCTCCGGACCAAGGGGATCGCTGACGAGTACCTCCACATCGTACCCTCAGGCGAGGACACGATCAAGGAGACCTCCGCTCAGTACCCTGATGCCCGCCGTGTCGACATCCGTCCCTACTACGGCGAATAACAGATAGCTCTGCCACAAGGGGCAGACGACAAGCAAGAAAGGCAGCTGTGAGAGTAATCTCGCAGCTGCCTTTTTTTGTGAAGATGCGGAGACGAAACGCCCCCTTGCTGCTTGCACCATCAGCCTATCGAAGTGCGCTCCTAAGGGCTCCTCCTACAGCTCGAAATATTCGATAGAGGATGTAGAATGCACGTAGCAGGAGAAGCAGGGGTAATCCCCCTCTACCCCGGCTGAGCGACGATCACCTCACTTATCCCTAAGCTTAATCGGTGCAAAGATGGCACCCCCGCCGGTAGGAGTTGTCTCACAGAGTCTCTCCGTGCCTCCTACTGTCTCACCCTGACCAAAATTGCGTCTCCTTAGGTCTTCGCTACCTCGTGTCTCAATGCACGGTTAATGAGCGATGATCCATCTAAGGATCCCACCCTGCGAGATCATCGCTCCCTGGTCCGTATGTCAAGGCACAAAGTGCCGAAGACTGCGGGATAGGACACCTTCTCTTGATAGACGACCTCGCAAGGGTGTCGCACTCCCGGGGTAGGCTTTATGGTGCGACACCCTTGCGGGGTCGCGGGATCGCTTGCGATGCCTGATCCACAAGTCTTCGAGGCTACGCCCCTCAACCTCGTGGCTAAGGAGCGGGCACCCGCAAGGGGTGCTTCGTTCCCCACTCTTCACTAATCAGTTGAATGGGTTCTGTGCCACTCAAATGCGTCCCCCCCTGCGTCATCATCCTTTTCCTCTTGCTCTTAGAGAATTTGGTACCTTTGAGAGAACATATATCTCAAGAGACATTTCCGACCCTATGGATAAGAAAATACTAGCCTTAGTCACGGCAGCCATCGGTCTCTCTGCCACGGTCGTTGGTCAGGAGCCCATCTCGCCGCTGACGCACCTCCTACACGCTCGTCAGGCGATGTCGCTACAGGCCTACACCGGTGTGGTGGAGAGCTTGGCACCGCTATACAAGGAGACCTGGAGTATGCCCATTATGGGCGAGGAGGCACTTTACCTCGATGCCATTGCCCGTAGCTGTATGGGCGCTGAGGAGGCGGATCTCAAGCTCCTCCACTTCATCGAGCAGCATCCTCATAGTGCCCTCCTGCCCTATGCTCAGAGCCGACTCGGCGAGTGGTACTACGTACGGGGAGACTACTCCGGAGCGGTCTACTGGCTGGAGCGTACCGATGTGTCTGTACTGCCGGAGGAGAGAGCGCAGGCGATCGACTACTACCACGCCTACTCTCTGATGAAGACCGGCTCCGAGGAGGCGGCGCTCAAGCTTTTCCTCCCGCTGACTTACTCCCAAGACTTCCACAACGCTGCAGCCTTCTACGGCGGCTACCTCCTCCTCAAGTCCGATCGGGCGAGCGAGGGAGAGAGGCTACTCTCGGGACTTTACCGCAACACCACCTACGGCACCGAGGCACTCGCCTATGTGGCTGAGTCGCGTCTCTCGCAGGAGGACTTTAAGGGAGCCCTGACACTGGCACAGAGAGGGCTCAAGCGGGATGCCTCCGAGAGCAGCGCCCGTCACTCCCTCCTCCATACCGCAGGCCTTGCCACAGCGATGACCGGGCGGATCGACCTCTCCACCGACTACCTGCGACAGTATATGAGGCAGGCAGAGCAACCGGGACGGATCGACCTGCTTGTCCTTGGGAAAAACCTCTACGAGCTGGGCCACGAGACGGAGGCCATCGGCTACCTCACGCGAGTCGATGACGGCACACCCGACTTTATGTCTCAGCTCTCGCACTACTACCTCGGGCTCACTAATCTGAGCGGCGGGAAGAGCAGCAGTGCACGTGCGTCCTTTGACCGGGCGGCTGAGATCAACGTCTATGCCCCGCTGACTGAGGATGCGCAGTTCAATGGCGCCCTCGCTGCCTACGCCGGGCATCAGGGACGTCTCGGTGCCGGCACGAAGCGCTTCGCCTCCTATCTCAGGCGCTATCCCACCGGTGCCTATCGCCCTAAGGTGATCACCTACCTCAGTGACGCCTTCCTCAATGACCCCAGGCGGGCCGATGTACTACGGGAGATCTCCACTATCAGCCCGCTCCCACCTGAGCTGAGGAGGGTCAGAGAGAAGGTGAAGCTCGGGGAGGCCAATCAGTCACTCGCAGGCGGCGACCTGCGTAAGGCGACGGAGCAGTACGGGCGTATCATCGGGAAGAATGAAGACCCGGAGAGCGTCGCAGAGGCTTATCTCTGGCGTGGAGAGGCGGCATACCGCAAGGGAGACTACACGGGCGCGATCAGCGATACCCGTGCCTATCTCGACAACCGTCCCGAGAGCCTTAAGCTCAATCCTCAGGCTTACTACACCTTAGGATACGCCTACTTCAATAACAAGAGTTACGGCCAGGCGAAGAGCGTCTTCAGGTCCTACCTCTCTCAATCCACCCCGTCGACCAATGAGCGCACCGCTGTACTCAATCGCCTCGGCGACATCTCTGTGCAGGAGCGCCGACTCGGCGAGGCGGCCGACTACTACGACCAGGCAGCGCGAGCCGGTGGAGAGGAGTCAGACTACGGCTTCCTCCACCGCGGCATTGTCCTCGGGCTGCAGAAGGACTACGAGGGCAAGATCAGTCTCCTTTCCCGCATGCAGCAGACCTTCCCCTCCTCCTCACTCTTGGCAGATGGCTTCTACGAGCTGGGACAGGCCTACAGTATGCTCAATAAACAGCCCCTCGCCCGTCAGGCGTTCGACCGCGTGGTCACAAATTACCCCCGTCACAAGCTTGCCCCCTCTGCGGCGGTGCAGAAGGCTCTCACTTATATGAGCGAGGAGAGCTACTCCGAGGCAGCGGATGCCTACGTGGCGGTGATCCGCAGCTACCCCAAGTCCGATGCGGCCAAGACTGCACTGGAGAACCTTAAGGCACTGAGCGTCCAGCTCAACCGCGTGGATGAGTACAATAGCTTGGTCCACTCCATCGGTGGCACCCGAGCGATCTCCGACCGCGAGATGGACGAGATGACCTACCTCGCGGCTGATAAGATCGTCTCGGAGGGCAAGCCCGCCGAGGCGGTCAAGGCACTGGACGACTACTTGACCCGCTTCCCAGCCGGAGCGTATATCGACAAGGCTCTCTTCAGCAAGGTTCTGATCCTCTCCTCTAATAATCGGCACAAGGAGGCGACACCGATCCTCGAGCGTCTCGCAACGATGCAACTCGAACCCACGATGAGCCATGATGTGCGGCTGCTGCTGCTGGAGAACTATGAGCGAAGGGGCAACTCCGCCCGCGCGGCAGAGGTCGCCCTCCGGCTCGCCAATGAGAGCAGCACTCAGGCCGACCGCAGCCGCTACATCTCCGCTGCAGCGATCCATGCGCAGAAGAGCGAGAGCTACGACTTCCTCCTCGCCCTTGCCAATGATGTCTCACGGAGTAAGTGGGATCTCACACCACAGACCCGCTCCGAGGTGATGACGGCAGCTGCCACGCGCTACGACCAGGTGGGGAAGAAGGATATGGCGCGGCTCTATGCCCGGGAGGTACTTCAGCTGCCCGCCTCTGCCCATACGACTGCAGCCCGCGTGCTGGCGGCAGAGGAGCTGTATGACCAAGGGCAATTCCAGACGGTCCGCGACCGGATGGAGAGGGTGGTCGGCGGACAGTCCGATAGTCGTTACTGGCTTGCACGAGCCATCCTCCTCCTGAGCGACAGCTACGTCCGTCTCGGCGACAAGAGCACAGCCAAGGCCTATCTCAAGAGCCTGCGATCCGGGTACAAGGAGCAGCAGGACGGCATCATCGATCAGATCAACGAGCGCCTCTCACGCCTCTGACTTCGTCGCACCCATTTTTACCTAAAGAAAGATCCTACCACTACATATGAAGATGAGACAACTCTTAGTCATGCTCGCAGCATCGTCGATGCTCCTTGGTCTGAGCGCCCAGACGCCGGCCGATACGCTGCGCCGATCGATGACCCTGCAGAGAGCCTACATACCTGAGACAGGTCAGGCGAAGAAGGAGTTCTTCAATCCCCTCGCCAATCAGACACCCCGCCGGCTTCACCCGCTGGACTTTGCCCGCAACAGCTACAGTCTGAGTATGAAGGCGAGACCCCGCCTCTTCACCCCAAGCGAGAACCTATACCTGCCGGAGTACGGAAGCCACCACTTCTACGCCCGACTCTTTGGCGGTTTTCCGGTCAAGGCGGGAGGCAATATCGGGGCTCACTTCAGGGTCGGAAACAACGGGACGATCACCGTAGCCATCGACCACACCTCGCGGCACGTCACGGGGGAGAAGGGGAGGTTGGACGCAGCTCCAATCAATGAGACCCACGACACGGAGGGACTGGTGAGATACTCTCATAAGCTACCCGGAAGCGACCGTATGCTGGAGGTCGAGGGATTCGGCTTTGGACATGCCCACTCTCTATATGGGCATTTACTCAGCTCGGTCACAACAGGTGAGTTACCATTCTTTGCCGGTAAGACGACACCGGATAGACCGGAATTGCAGACCTACTACGGCAGTGGAGTAAATATCTCCATCTCCCATGCTCCGATCAGTGTTGTCTCAACATGGGAATACAGTCTCATCGCCACTGTCGACTACGGCAATCGAAACGCAGAGATTGGCGTGCTTAGGCCCGGACAAGGACGGCCCGCCTTCGTAGTGGGGCGAACCGACGCCTTTCACGCCGGAGTCTTGGGAAGTCTCACCTACGGCGCAAGGATCAATGACTTTAGATTTGGTGTTGACGCCGGGTACGAGATCAACAGTTTTTCCATTGATAAGGAGATGGCAGTCGGGAAGACCTCACAGATCATTACCCTCATCCCTCACTTTGACTATATCATCCCGTCGCTCCAAGTCCGAGCGGGGGTGAAGGCGCAGCTTCCAACGATGGACTCCGGGCGGCTGTTGATCACACCCGATGCGCTGCTCCGCTGGAGGATGCACGACAAGGCTTCACTCCTATTCTCCGCTACCGGAGGCGTGACTATGCTCTCGATGCGCGATCTCTACCGGATCAATAGGTATGCTGATCCGATGAGCATCTCACACGGCATCGAGTCCTCGACCTACGATGTCTCCCTCGGGCTGGAGCTGGGCTCCTGGAACGGCTTTGCCCTTGACCTCAAGGGCGGGTATGCCGACCACAGGGACTTCTACGACTTTGCAAGTAAGAGCGCCTCCACCCCCACACCGGAGGGCTACCGGGGAGAGCCCTATGCCGAGGTGGCACTCTTTGACCTCCGCAATCTCGGTTCGGTCCGTCACGGCTACCTCAGCCTTGGCGCCCGCTATAAGGGAGTGGAGGGGATTAGCGGATCGCTCGGTGTGAAGTACAATCACTTCGCCCGCCCGGCACTCACAGAGGAGGAGAGCACTAAGCCTGGTCACGAGCTGATGGAGAGCGTCCTCGGCAGGCCCGCTCTCGAGCTGACTGCAGACCTCACCTACTGCCCAATCAAGGACCTGACTATGAGTGCCAATTTCCTCGGCTTGGGAGGGATCAAGATGCAGCAGCTGCTCCCGAGGGACGTTGTCCGTGAGGGAGAGGAGACGGTCTACACCCTGCCTTTCACGACCAAGCTTGATGCTCAGGTCTCCTATAAGGTGCTGAAGAACCTTGGGCTCTCGCTCACGGTGGAGAATCTCCTCAATCAGAAGAGCCAGCGCTGGAGCCACTACTACAGCCCCGGCATAGGCGCTTACGGCAGCATCACTCTTGAGC
>CAMXXM010000050.1 GCA_947253195.1 uncultured Porphyromonas sp. | reverse complement strand
GGCTATCTCACCGACTCGCTCCTTGTCAGAGAGATTGGGGCGTACATTGATGGTAACCTTATTCCGACTCCTGCCGGCGGGTAGGTTGGCCGAGAGCCACTCGGTCTCCGTTACGGGGACAAACTTTCGGTCAGAGGATATGATCACCTTCAGTGTATCACCCTCGGCGGCAACATTTTGGAAGTCCGTCTTGTTGCTCTTCAGCGGCCCGATCGTATCGAACTGGTGGCAGCCGGAGAGTAGGGCGATGACTCCACCGAGGATGATGGCGATGTAGATATTTATATGGTGCTTTGAGGTCATATGTCAAGCCTTTATTTCCGGGGCTAAAGTTACCCATTTTTCGGCAGACACTCTTTCCTCAGGGCACCTGCTTCAGCGTGATGAGCAGGTGAAAATGTGGGACAAAACTAATACCGATATTAGGTGAGTCTTTTACCGGTATTAGTGTCGTCTAATATCGGTAAAAGAAAAATCCCTGAGCCTGCAGGGTCACTTACCTCTGATACACCGCTGCCGCACGCTGATAGTAACGCTCTACCCAGTCGAATAAGCTGAGGTCGCAGCCGGTGATCTGCTCTGATGCCTGAGCCGTGATGCCCTCCTTGGAACTGGGGCGGGAGGCAGTTAGTCCGCTGGCATAGGAGCCGGAGATTGAGGATCGACCCTCCTTGCTCTCGCAATGGAGGAGTTGTCCCACCCTGCCCGACCCGCGGAACTCACATTTACTCAAGTCTATGGAAGCCCCGTGACGAGCCAAGACTCCGTAGTCCGGTCCCTTCCCCCTCACCTCCAGCGTGCAGTCAGTGATCGTGGCTGAGGTCATCCCTTTTGCATCGGGATAGCGCCCATCCAGATTGCCGTCCACCTCTATGAGACAGAGGTTTTCCTCCCCTCTCTCCCTGCTCTCCGAGCTATAGATGCCATAGAGACGACTGATGGTGCCGCGGTAGCCGTCTGTCAGATCGATCAAGTCATCCTCAGCCCCTCTCACAAGGATCGTATGGGGGGAAACCGTCCCGCCGAAGCACTCCAGTCCGTCATCTCCTGAGCTGAGGATCGCCACGTGGTCGATCTCTGTGCCGGAGCCGACACCATTAAGCGTGAGTCCATTGTGCTCCACATCTGCCCTCAGGCTTGCTCCGGGGCTATCGATGATCAGGTAGTGTATCTCGCCCGAGTTATCACGAGGGTCGTCTCCGCCGTAGTATTGGTCGCGCTCCGCCTCATCGACCTCCGCCACACGATGTGCAGCACCGCAGATGGGTGCCCTCCCATTGATGATCAGTCCGCCCCAGTAGCCGGGGAGGTCGCGCCCCTTGTCTGCACACAGGACTACCGGCTCCTCAGCCGTACCGAGGATCCGTATCTTGGCCCCCTGCTCCACGAGGATGTACTTATCAAAGCCCGGTATCGAGGCGATCATCGTCCCCCGCCCTATCGTCAGTGTAGCGCCCCTTCGGACTCGAACTGTCCCCTCAAGGTGGTACCTCCCGGTGCTTAATACAAAGTCCTCGGTGATGTCGCCGATGAGGATCGTCTCGCCACTCTCCCCCCGGGGTAGAGTGTAGTCCGGATCCATCTTGCAACCGGCGAGGAGGATAAGTGCTGCGATCAGCAGGCTAAGTGTATGGTAAGTCATAAGATCAGTCGGGAAGTGTGTAGCTAAAGCCTATCGTCAGTCTCGGTCCCTCGTAGGCGAGCTGATAGAGGAAGTCTCCGGATCCCTGGTAGTGCCTTGTAGGGGTATTCAGTAGGTTGTCTCCACGGAAAGTGAGCGAGAAATGATCAGACAGCTTGGCGTGCGCCTCCGTGGAGAGACGTAGGGATGAGCTCTCATAGAGATCATCGAGGGCACTCTCACCCACACTGACGCACCTATCTGAGGCGTAGTCGCCGGTGATCGTCACGCCCCATAGATCGGTAGAGTAGTCTATGGCGGTGCTGAGGCGATGATGCCCGATGCCGGGAATGGGGATCCGCTCTCTACGGGCATGCTGCAGGGTCTCGACGGACGAGGTGTCCCACCCAGTCAGTCGGTACTCCATCCTCACACCGATCGGCCTTAGCAGGGGCGTGGAGAGGCGGCTGAGTCTGTAGCTCGCCTCTATGGTCAGCCCGAGAGTCTGCGCAAAGGGCGCATTACCCATTGTCTCCAGCGACCAGTGTCCATCCGTGGGTACAGCACTCTTTTGCCGTGGGATCACCTCGCTGAAGTCTTCCTGTGTGAAGTCGGGATCCACATATCTGTAGAGGTAGTCACGCGATCCGATCCAGTCAAGCGAGGCAGAGAGATGGTTTCCCTCCCACTCCCAGCGGACCCCGGTGCTGGCTGACAGCCGAAGCTCAGGTCGCAGTTTACTTCGCCCCATCTCCACGGTGTGGTCGGTACTAGAGTGCTTGTTGTAGGGGATCATCCCCCTGTAGGGAGGCAACACTTGGTCGGTGGACAGGGAGAGAAAGGAGAACCATCCGCTCTCGGTCTTGTAGTCAAGGGTTAGGTAGGGCAGCAGGGCGAAGTAGTGCTTAGCACCGGAGACATCCTCGTCTGCTCTATTCTCTACTACCGTGTGACAGAGAAAGCTAAGTCGATAGCCCCTGATGCTGCTACCGAGTGTTAGAGAGAGCCGATCGGCGAGCAGGTCTCTTTGCCACTTGATCAGACCATCAGCCTGCTCCGTCACTACGTCAAAGCTGGCCGGGAGGTAGCTGGGGATGCGAGAGAAGCTCTTCTCATCCCACGTGTCTATATCGGTGGTCGACCAAGGGACCGAGGCCATAGAGTACCCCTCTTCCACCGAGGTAGGAGGCATCGGTGAGATCTCGCTTGGGCATGGACGCAAAGGTGGGGAAGTGGGCGCCGAGTAGGGGATAGACCTTATCCGAGGTGTCGCTCTCTGATGCCTCCAGCCGTCTACCCGAGAGGAGTAAGGTCAGCTGACCCTCTGCCACTTTGGCATTGATCTTAGCCTTAGCGCCATAGCTCCTCTCCCCGAGGTGTGTACTTTTCTCACTGATCTTGCGGAAGCCGTACGACCTCTCGCTTACCTCGTCATACGACAGGTGAGGGAGGTGGTCCTCTCTGATCTCTGCCTTTATCTCAGTATCCGGCAGGTGATGAGCGACCACCCGCTCATTGGGGCAGTCCTCCTCATAGTGCTGATGGTCGATCGACCAAGAGAGGTGCACTGAGGAGCTTGGCAGCCGGTGGCCACCCGAGAGAATCAGCGCACCGGTCACTTTTTGCTTCAGTCGTCCACCGTTCCAGCCGGGGAAGCGGCTATGCAGAGCTCCTCCGGCTCTGGTTAGTCGCTCCAATTCTCCCGAGTAAGTGGCATGACCTTCAGCCTCCAGAGGCACCATGTTATTGAGCCCGAGGTGGTATCGCTGATCCCAAGTGTCCTGTAGCTTTAGTGTGCCACTGAGGTTGATCCTATCCCGCTCTGAGATGACCCAGCGGAGTGCACTCCCGGCACTAAGTCCCATCCGACGGCTGACTGTCTGTCTCAGCTGATAGTTCCCGATATAGCGCCCCGGCAACCCCGTCGCCCAGGTTGCCCTCATCTCGTCACCAGTCTGCCTACCATCCTGGTATGAGAGGTGGTAGCCCACTTGGAGCCGTGGGGTAAAAAGGGTGCTGCTGCCCCGGAGGCTGACCTCGCCCATAGGATGCAGCCGAGGGGCGATGATACCTCCCGTGGCGGAGAGACTGAGTCGAGTCGCCTCCTGTGCCGTAACGGCAAGAGGTAGTGCGAGAGTGAGGAGGATAGTGCCGATGAGTCTGCAGAGTGCGTGCTCCATTTTCTTAACTATTCGTCTCGTCAAAAGTCGACTCGGAGTGTGCCACGTACCGCCCATGGCGATCCCTGACTGTAGGCTCCCGGAGCGGTCAGACGGCGGTAGACATCGATGCGACCCAGCTTCAGGATATTCTCCAGTCCGAAGCCAACCTCCACATAGCTCTGGTGGCGCATCTCTGTGGCGATCGTGGGGAGAATGAAAATGTCTGTCGCATGGGTTTGTTGATTGAGCTTCGACGTATTGCCGTAGAGGTAATTAACGCTCCAGACACCCCTTAGGCTGAGCTTGTTCAGCAGGGGGATCCTATTCAGGATCAGACCCCTCATATGCCACTGTGCAAAGAGCGTTGCCCACTCGTCTGCCACATACTCCAGCGGGTAGAGGATCTTAAATGCATTGTCGTGCAGGCTGAAGCCACGATTGGTCGGCGGTATGTAGAGGAGGGGGAAGGGGACTGTATTCCAGAGCTTCCCCACCGTCACTTGGTAGTCCATACGACCCCAGATGCCCATCGGCAGGCGCTGCTCCAGACGTATCTCCGTCCGGTGCCTGAGGTACTCCCCTCCGAGAACCCGGGCAGCAGTCTCGTGCTTGAGGAAGAGCACCGGGTACTCCCGCTTGATCAGATCCTTGAAGGGTGAGTGGCGCTCCATTGAGCCGGGGCGGATACGCTCTCCCGGTGCCCACCGAACCTCCACTCCGGCAGCGGCATCCGTGATTGACCACTGGCGTAGCAGATCCCCATCACGCTGCACCTTGAGGTACGGGAAACCGTGCTCCGCCGGCGTGTCGGTCACATGCTGCAGGTAGACACGGAGCGACAGCGTGGAGCCGTAGTCGTGGAGGTACTGTATCTGCCAGATATTCCGATAGGACCGATTGGTGAGATAGGTGGTGCCAAAGTGGTAGTAGGTATTATCCTGCTGGTCGGTCGCATAGAGCTGACCGGGGGTAAAGAGGTCATGGCTGTAGGAGAATTGCAACTCGTCCCTCGGAAACTCCTCCCGAAAGTACCCCTTAGGGAGAAATGACCATATGACAGATAGGGAGTGCTTCAGCTCGTGGTCCCTTAAGCCATAGGCGAGGTATCCCTCGAGGAAGAAGCGCGGGGAGATAAAGCCAGTCGTCCTTCCACCAAGTCTCAGGCGGTTCCCCTCCACCTCATTGAAGCCTACCATCTTAGTGATCGGCCCAATGTCGAAGTAGCTCCCTCCGAAGAGCTTGTCCCTGTCGTACCGCGTCCTGATGTATCCGAGGGATATCATATCCGCCGCATCCAAGATGAAGCGGTAGATAGGGATCGCCTTGACCTCAGCGAGGAAGTCCTTGAGCCCTTGGTCTGAGGCAAGCATTCGCTCCGTCTCAAGTCGGTATCTGACTGCCGTGGTGTCTGAGGAGAGGTCTGTGATGGTCTGAGGGGCAGTGAAGAGGAGGGTGTCTGATCGAGCTATCGGCGTCCTTGGGGTGACCACTTCTCGCCCGCCGTAGTGTCTCGTCTGCTCCACGTAGAGGGAGAGCAGGCGCCAGTAGAGCCTGAAGGAGAGGCTGAGGGTCTCCTCGCTCACCTGTCTCTTGTCCGGCTGAACGGGATCGTACTCCTGAGTGATCGAGAGAGCATCGACGAAATTGAGGTTGGTGGACTGAGGGATGATGAGTTCGCTCCTCAGCAAGCGTGGCGGATCCGTGACGGTGAAGTAGAGATGCCCTCGGAAGGTGGGATCGCTCGGCACGAAGGGGAAGAATGTAACCGTCTGCGCCACCTGCCCACGCATAATGAGCGTATCGGTGAGGTAGTACTTATACTGGCTCAGCCCATCGGAGCTAAGGGGGCTGGCGAAGTGCGTCTGGAGTAGTCGGACGTCCCTGCCATAGAGATCCACCTCGGGGAAGAGATCCTCGATCGCCACGGTCATCGTCCCGTCATCGAGGGTCTGGTCCAGCCCAGTGTGACGTGAGTATCGGATCACCTCTCGCCACTTTTTGTCCTCCGCACTATACCCGTAGTCTGAGATCCGATCCCTTATGGAGAGGGGGAGTACCCACTTCCCATCGAGCCGGGAGCGAGTAACGTACTTGGGGAAAAAGGGGAAGAGCGTATTGAGCCACTTTGCTTTTAGATCAAAATTGGCAAGCGAGAGAGTCAGCCGATCGGCCCCTCGGAGGTGATAGCTGTAGTCTATGCTGTCCCTCCTATCGCGCTCACTCCCCATTGCGTCCAGCACGAGGGTGATCGCCGGATTGTCCTCCTTGCTGTACTTCCCCCGGGGGGTCTCGATGGTGATGTTGGGTATGGTGTAGGAGAGCGGCACAGAGTCCTGCTTTGTGATGGGGACGCTGTCCCTCGGAGCGGGGTAGTCCCCTGGTGCAGCCCCTGTCTCCGCAGAGAGCAGTGGCGGCACAAGCGTGACCATAAGCGTCACTACGAGGGCTATGACTATCACCCGCCGCATGATGGACTATGTACCGGGCGGACTGGGGTTATCTGGAGACCACCCGAAGGGTCTTGGAGAGGGGCTCTTTCTCCTTCACCTCCCCGGTGTCGCTATTCATCCCACCGAATACCAGCTCAGCGATGAACCGATACTCTGAGGGTACTCCCGCATCCTCTCGTACTCGATCGTCATCGAGACCGTTGTAGTGCTGGAGATTAGCACCGAAGCCAAGCTCAACCAGTCCCAGCCAAGCTGCATACTGATGTGAGCCCTGCACCTGCTCCGCCCAAAGGGGGAAATTGTGTGCATAGGTGGGGAAGCGCTCCTGCAGCGACTTGGTCACTTGCTCGTCGTCAAAGAAAAGGACCGTCCCTGCTGCATCACGAAACCCTTGGATCTTATCCGCTGTGCCATCGGCATATTTCTCCTCCCCTATCTTATTTATTAGAAGGGACTTGATCAAGTCCCAGTGGCGGTGGTGTGCCGGACCGATGAGGAGGACCATGCGAACCGGTTGGGAATTGAAGGCTGAGGGTGTGGTGAGGAGAATGCTCCCCAGCAGCTCCTCGACCTTATCTATCCCGGCCGGTAGGGAGCTATTGAGGTCGTACTGAGAGTGTCGGGTGAGGATAGGCTCCTCGCTCTCTATAAATCCTTTCATTTCTTTTTTCTCAAAAACGTTATTAACCTAATGCGATATCACGTCGTCGGGGCCAGTATGGGTCCGATGGTTGAGAGATCGGAGAAGTCTGAGGAGAGGAAGCGGCGTAGCCCATCGGAGTCTACCTGGCGAACAATCTCTCCGCGGTAGGCTATGGTGATCTCGCCGCGCTCCTCGCTGACGATGATGACCCGGGCATCAGACTGCTGGCTTACGCCCAGCCCGGAGCGGTGGCGAAGTCCCATCTCCTTTGGTAGGGAGCTCCCGTGTGCGACAGGCAGGATGCAGGCTGCGGCGAGGATGCGCCGGTCGCGGATGATCATCGCCCCATCGTGGAGCGGAGAGCCCTCATAGAATATGTTTTCAAGCAGTCGCGAATTGACGTCCGCATTCAGCAGCTCTCCGGTGTGTGCTATCGGTGTCAGGTCAACGTTATTCTCAATAACGATCAGTGCGCCCACCTTTTTCTTTGCCATACGGAGGCAGGCAAAGGTCATCATCGCGATGTACGAGGCCTCCTGTTGCTTGGCTTGGTCGCGCTTGCGCTGTCGGAAGATCTTCTCCGGGGAGAGCCACTTATTCGTTGAGCCCAGCAGGGTGAGGAAGCGCCGTATGTCGTCCTGGAAGAGGATCACCAGCACCAGCAACCCCATCCCCATCATGTAGTCCATGATCCGACCCATGAGGCGCATGCTGAGGATGCGGGAAAAGAGTACCCACATCATCACAAAGGTGATGATACCGACGAGGAGCGTACTATTGCCCCCCTTGCGGAGCGCCCTAAAGAGGTAGTAAAGTAGGACGCTAAAGAGAAGTATGTCGAGTACGTCGACGATATTAAAGGACAGCCACTCCATAGTATATTAGGATGCTACTTAGTCGACCGGCTTGGCATCCTCGGTGGTGAGCCGGCGGAGTTCCTGATACATACGGACGCACTCTGCGCATTCCTGCACATCATGTACCCGCAGAATGTGTGCACCATGGAGGAGAGAGTAGGTATTGAGGAAAGTGGTGCCATTGAGTGCCTCGAAGGGGGTGTGACCAAAGAACTTATAGATCATACTCTTACGGCTAATGCCCACAAGGAGCGGGTAGCCAAGGTCGATCCACTTGTCGAGATCAACCATCATCTCCCAATTTTGCTCCGTATTCTTTGAGAAGCCAAATCCCGGGTCCAGGATGATATTTTCGTCTCTCATACCCAGCTCCCGAGCTTTTTGTAGCTGACCGAGGAGCTCCTCTATGGCTCCGTCAGCGACACGACCATCGTAGTGAAGCAGCCTCTGCATAGTCTTGGGCGCCCCCCTCATATGCATCAGGATATAGGGGACATCGAGC
>CAMXXM010000049.1 GCA_947253195.1 uncultured Porphyromonas sp. | reverse complement strand
AGCTTTAGCACACCCATGGCGAGGAGGCGCATCTTGCGCCCCCGGGCAGCGATGATGGCGTAGCCCATCACGATCGTCCCCGGGTCTATCCCGATGATGATCTGCTCTCGTGCTCTCCCGGCGACAGGCGTGCCCATCGGGTCAGCCGAGGATCCGCTTCATCGCCCGCTCCGTCAGCTCATGCGTGGAGAAGCCGGAGAGGCGGAAGTAACCCTCACCCTCGGGACCGAAGCCGACGCCAGGTGTACCCACCACGCCCTTCTCCTCGAGGAGGTACTGGAAGAAGTCCCAACTCCTCGGGTGGCTCTCCGGGGTCTTGATCCAGCTGTAGGGCGCCGAGATCCCGCCGAAGACCTCCATGCCCCGCTCTGCAAAGGCGGTGCGGATCATCCGGCAATTCTCGAGGTAGTAGTCGACGTGGTCGCGGATCTGTGCCTGCGCCTCAGGTAGGTAGGAGGCGGCGGCACCGACCTGAGAGATGTAGGAAGCACCATTAAACTTCGTCCCCTGACGCCGCGCCCAGAGCCGATTGAGCTCCACCTCGGAGCCGTCCTCGAGGTGTGCCTTCAGAGCGTGCGGGACCACCGTGTAGCCGCAGCGGACCCCGGTGAAGCCGGCAGACTTGGAGAAGCTGCGAAACTCAATCGCACACCGATCCGCTCCCTCCAGCTCGTAGATGCTGTGGGGCACGTCCTCCTCGCGGATGTAGGCCTCATAGGCGCCGTCAAAGAGGATCACCGCATCCTCAGCGAGGGCGTAGTCGACAAAGCGCTGCAGGTCGGCTCGCTTGAGCACCGTTCCGGTCGGGTTATTGGGGTAGCAGAGGTAGAGCAGGTCGACGTGCCGGGAGGGTAGTGGGGGGATAAAGCCATTCTCCTTATTGCACGGCAGATACTCCAGTCTCGTCCACCGTCCGTCGCGGTACTCTCCGCAGCGGCCCGCCATCGCATTGGTCTCGATGTAGGCGGGGTAAACCGGGTCGGTCACGGCGACCATCACGCTGTCGTCAAAGATGTCGACGATATTGGAGGCGTCCGGTCCCGCACCGTCGCTGATGAAGACCTCCGACCAGTCGACCGGAAGCCCCTTGCTGCGGTAGTCCTTGGCGATGCGCTCTCGGAGAAACTTGTCCCCCACCTCAGGACCATAGCCGTGCATCGTCTCGCTGTGGCCCAGCTCTTCCACTGCCTTAGCCATAGCCTGTAGGCAGGCATCCGGCAGGGGGAGTGAGACATCGCCGATGCCCATACGGATCAGGTCGGCATCGGGATGGTGCCGGAGGTGGCGGTCGATGCGGTCATTGATCTCCACGAAGACGTAGCTGTCGGGGAGCTTGAGGTAATTGGTGTTGATCTTATGATTCATAGGGATTTATCTTAGCTGAAGTGTGCCATCAAATACCCGGGTGGCTGGTCCGGTCATATAGAGCGGCCGGCTCGCCTCTCCACTCCACTCAATCGTCAGGTCGCCGCCCGGCATGCGTACGCATACAGGAGAGAGCACCAGCCCGAGACGGATCGCCACGGCGGCCGAGGCGCAGGCACCGGTACCACAGGCGCGGGTCAGTCCAGAGCCGCGCTCCCAGACCCGCATCTCGAGGGTGTGCCGGTCGATGGGGCGGATCACCTCCACATTTGTCCCCTCGTGGAAGCGGTTGCTCTGCTCCAGTATCGGCCCCTTGGTCTCGAGAGGGAAATCTCCCTGTGCGAGGATGACGAAGTGGGGGTTGCCCATACTCGCGACGTAGCCCTCGACCTCCTCGATCGTCTCGGGGGTTGCGGTCACCTCGGGGATGCCCATCTCGACACGCGCTCCGGTGACCTCCTTTTCTTTATCAAAAAGGAGATCCACAGTCAGGAGTCCCGCCCCGGTATGGATGTGAAGGGAGTGCGCCTCAGTCCGCCCCTCCTCGTGGAGGAGCTTGGCGACGCAGCGGATCGCATTGCCGCACATCTCCGCCTCGGAGCCGTCCTTATTGTATATATGCATCTCGAAGCTCTCAGCGTCGTGCCGGGAGTAGGTCACCACACCGTCGCCCCCGATGCCGGTGTGGCGGTCGGAGTAGCGCCGGGCGAGTGCCGGATAGTCGAGGGAGGGGTAGCGGTCACGATCAATGTAGATGTAGTCGTTGCCCAGTGCCTCCATCTTGGTGAAGTGCAGGATCTCGGTCATTGCTTTGCTCTCAATTTCTTGCTCTGATCCCCAAAGTTACCCATTTTCGCCTCGTTTGCTCCTCCGAGGCAAAAGCATCAGGGTGCGGAAGTGATGCTGAAGCGCCCCGCAAAGGCCGGTATCTCACGGCTTGGGATGTGCAGTCCTGATGCCACTGCTTGCCATCCCCTCACGGCGTCAGTCACCTCGCTAATAAAGGAGATTGTCAAGGGACTCTGATGCGTACAGGATTTAGATCGTAGGCAGGTGATAGTTGATAGGCCATCTTTTGCTCTAACTTTCGGGGCAACTTCGTCCCCATCGTGTTCTTTGCCATCTCACTCAACCTATCATATGGTATGCAAATGTATGCAATATCTTTATTTAATGATAGGTTGAGGTGGTCTGTCACAGTGTGTCGCGCTATCAAGCCTCTCCGAGGAGTGCGACACGCTTGCGGGGAGGGGGCTTTCTGCTCGGCGACCCGCAAGGGGTCGAGGGGATAGGGGCGGGTCTTGGCACATCGGTCACCGCTTCGCGGATGACCGATGCCTATGGAGCGAGCACCCTTGCGGGTGCCACACGGATGAGCCCACATTGGTATATGATTACCTTAATGCTCAAATGCGTCACCCCTGTGATCTGTGACCCCCTGCTCAATCAGCCAGCTCCGCAGGGAAATTTCTAATACCGATATTAGTGAGATCTAATACCGATATTAGTGACGCCTGATACCGATATTAGATTTCACTAATATCGGTATTAGATAGAGCGCCTATCCATCGGGCATTGGACACCCCTCCCTTATGGGCTCCACAGCAAGGGTAATAGATAATTGAGGAGGCGGTAGTTAGAGCCCATAGATACAACGGCGAAAGGGAGCTGATCTCGGCATTTGTCCTCTATAACGGAAGTGATCGATCAGTCTATTCCGACGACCCCTAGCTCCACTTAGGGGGCGAACTGAGGAGAGGAATGGGTACCTTTGCACTATGAAGAGAAGCATCGAAATACTGGCACCCGCTTCGTCCCTCGAGGGCGGACGGGTGGCTCTCTCGGCGGGGGCGGACGCGGTCTATATCGGGGCACCGAAGTTTGGCGCGCGAGCTGCCGCCGGGGTCTCTCTCGAGGACATCGCGACGCTCACCCGAGAGGCACACGAGGTGGCCGCACGGGTCTATGTGGCGCTCAATACGATCCTGACGGATGAGCAACTCCCCGAGGCGGTCTCGCTGGCGTGGGATCTCTATGGTGCCGGTGCCGATGCGCTGATCATACAGGATATGGGGCTGCTGATGGAGGAGCTGCCTCCCATTCCCCTCCACGCCAGTACGCAGTGCCACAATGACAGCAACGCCAAGCTCCGCACCCTCGAGGCGCTGGGCATAGAGCAGGTGGTGCTCCCGCGAGAGGTGAGCACGGCTGATCTGCCGAGCCTGCTTGACGGGGTAGGGATGCGGGTGGAGAGCTTTGTCCATGGTGCCCTCTGCGTCTCCTACAGCGGGCGCTGCTTCATCTCCGAGGCGTGCCGTGGTCGTAGTGCCAATCGAGGTGCCTGCGCTCAGTACTGCCGCATGAGCTACGACCTGGAGGATGCAGCGGGGCGAAAACTCCTCACCGGGCAGCACCTGCTGTCGCTTCGGGATCTCAATCGCACCGAGATCATCGAGGAGATGCTCGACCGGGGTGTCTCTTCGCTAAAGATCGAGGGGAGGCTAAAGGACATCGACTATGTCCGCAATGTGACCGCCCACTACCGTAGAGTGGTAGATGAGATCATCGCTCGCCGCAGTGAGGAGTACGGCCGCAGCTCGTGGGGCGAGACGGAGCTCACCTTTACTCCACGGCCGGAGCAGACCTTCTCCCGACGCTTCACCGCCTACAATACCCCACTGCATACACCGATCCCGACGGAGAGCATTACCCCCTTTACCAATAAGAGTGTCGGGGAGGAGCTCGGCACGCTCACTGAGTGTCGGGGACGGGAGGTCGCGCTACGGCTTCGCGATAAGGGGTCTGAGCTGATTAATGGCGACGGGCTCCTCCTGGTCTCCCCCGATGAGACGATGACAGCGGGTGCACTGGTCAATCAGGTGACGCCCCAGGGCGATGGGACCTGCCGGCTGAGGCTCTCCGCCTCGGTCGAGATGCCACCCGGGGCGACGGTCTTCCGCAACCTCAATCATCGGCTGGACCGGCTCCTGAGGCGTGATGATGCCTCGAGCCGAAAGGTCCAAATAAGTATGGAGTGCGAGGCGACGGAGCAGGGGATTATTCTCCGTGCCGCTGTTGCCGAAGCACCCTCCATAGCGGTGGAGGTACAGCGGGAGATGGCGCTGGAGCCGGCACAGAAGGACCCCTCAGCGAGACTCATCGACACGCTCTCCAAGCTCGGTGACACGCCCTACAGGGTCGAGCAGCCGGAGCTGAGACTTCGGGGACTGTACCTGCCGCCCTCCGCGGTGACGGAGCTGCGGAGGGAGCTTGTGGAGCGGCTGAGGGAGGCCTGCCGGAGGGTGATGGTCGAGGAGCGTGACTGCCGGGGTGAGCGGCTCCAGGAGCAGCGGAGGGACTTCCTCAGTCGGGACCACTCTCGGGAGGAGTGCGGACTGCCGGCGAGCCTTGACTTTACCTATAACGTCGCCAACCGGCAGGCAGAGCGGCTCTACCGCCGTCTCGGCGTCGAGGGGGAGATCGCTCCGGCAATGGAGGTGGTGATGCCGGAGGGGTCGGTGCCGGTGATGCAGACCCGCCACTGTCTGCTTCATCGGCTGGGCTACTGCACCCGAGAGGGCAGGCGGCCGCCCTTTGCCCTGCCCCTCTACCTCGTCCGTGGTCAGGAGCGCTTCCGCATCACCACCGACTGCCGTGCCTGCCTGATGACCCTCCGGCTCGACCGATAGAGCTCCGGACAGGGTCTCTCGCGGGGAGATTGGATGACGTCTCCCGCGGAGAGGATCCACTGAAAAGCGTTACATTTGAGCAGTCGGTGGGCGGTGTCGCTCACGGCTGTTTTTGTATGTACCGAAATTCTCTTTTTCCTATGTCCGATATCGATCTGCAGCGTCTCTACGAGCGCATCAAGTCTATTGCTGACCAATTGGTTGCCCGGGACGACCACTTTACCCGAGCCGACCTCGCCTATGAGCTGCGGGGTGACGGCATCTCCGGGGACTCGTCCGAGGTGAGCAGGCTGGTCTGGGAGGCGTACAGGTCGATGGGCGAGGACCCCCACATCCGGGGGGCTTTCCTCAATAACAGCAGCAGCAAGAGCCTCGTCGATGAGTACCGCATCATCGACCTGATCGAGTCGAGCGAGAGTGCGAGGGCGGTGAGCGTGGTGACGAAGCTGCTTGAGGAGGGGAGGAGGGCTATGGATCGGGTCCTCGTGCAGGTGGACGAGGCGTCCCGAGACTACCGCCCGGGCGTGAAGCCCCGGCTCTCTCAGCAGGCGGTTGATACCATCGTCGGTACGGCCGGCATCAAGGCGATCCAGGCGGAGTCGGAGGATCTCCTCCGGCGCTATGCCGGCTTGGTGGAGGCGTATAAGGAGGCAAAGGGGGATATCAAGGGTGCCATCATCGCCTACGGTGAGCTTCGGGAGCAGGTCCTCTACAGCTATCGGGAGTGGGTGGCGCTGCTGAAGGATCTCTTTGGCGATCGGATCCATAGTGTGGCCCCGGAGCTCTTTGACTTCGACAAGCTTCGCTGGATCGATGTAGACGAGATGTACGGCCGGGCGAGGCTCTCCTTTGACAGTCTATCGGGGCGCGCCTCGGAGCTGCTCAGCTCTATCTCGGAAGACTTCCGCACCAGCCTCTCGGACTCTGTGCGGGACTGCAGCTACTCCTCCGGTCGTCGCTTTGCCCTCGTGATGGCGGCGGTCAATCTCGTCACACACTACAGCAACACGGTCGGCGACACCGCACGACTAAGGGGTCAGCTCCTCGACCTCCGGAGTGATGTGGTGCGGGATGCCTCCTCCATACAGGCGGATGTGGTGCGGTTGGTGGAGGTGTACCGGACGATCAACGACCTCTATCTCTCGCGGGCGGATCTCTTCTATCAGTATGGTGAGCGAGTCTTCTCGGGTGAGTGGAGGGCTCTACGGGAGGCACTCTACTCCGACCCCGAGGTGAAGCAGATCGTCCGCGAGCGGGAGGAGATCCATAAGCACATGAGGGAGCTGGAGGAGAAAATGCTCGACGCCCGGCTCAATATCACCTACTATAAGGATCAGGTGGTGACGACGAGGGTGCTCCTTGACTCGCTGGAGGGGCGCTACCGGGAGGCTCTCGAGGCTAAGCCAAAGGAGCCCAGCTGGCTCCGCCGTACGGTCACCCTCGGCAAAGCTCGCGAGAGCTATGGCCGCGACCTCACCGAGTGGGATAAGTACGATGGCGAGATCGTGCGCAAGTACGAGGAGCTAAGGGTGGACCTGAGGGTCTTCGGTGAGGAGATCGACTCGCTGCAGCGCATCTACGATGAGTCACTCAAGGAGTACCACCGGTCGCGTATGGATGCCGGTGACCTGACGGAGCATGTCCATGAGCTGCAGACCCTCTCCCCTACGATGCTGAGCGATGCGACCGCCCATCTTGCTCCGGTGCTGAAGCTCCTCTCCATCGCTCGGGACATCATCGAGAGTCCGCTGGAGGATCGCTTAGTGGCTCCTCAGTCTCTCAGGGAGCTGGAGCAGTCCCCACTCCCTGCCGAGATGACGGAGCGGGTCGATCGCCTACGTCAGCGACTGCAGGGGGTGGAGCGACAGGTGGCGCCGGTGATTACCGAGAGGGTCTCCCGGTCCGTCGCTCCCTCAAGACCGGCTGCCCCTCAGGATGAGCAGCGTGCCCGACAGCTGGCTCAGGTGGTGGCTGCCCAATCGCGTGTCGCCGCTCAGCGGTCGGCGGCAGCTGTCAACGAGCTCCTACTGCTGCGGCAGAAGGAGGTGGCCAATAAAGTGACCGAGGACCACTACCACCGCGAGCTGGAGCGGATCCGCGAGACCTTTCAGTACAATATGCGGCAGATCGACGATAAGTCCGCCTTCGTCGCTGAGGTTAGGCGCGGTGTCCATACCGACCTGACCGATGAGCGTGTCCGCGAGGACCTGCTGCTCCTCGCCGGGGAGGGCAGGCAGGACCTCGGGCCGGACGACCTCCGTAAGCTACTCAGTGGCAAGATGACACTGGACGTATAAGGCGATGCACGAGGGACGACGAGAGCAGATGCGGCGTCAGCTCCGGCTGACTGACCCTGAGGAGCAAGTCTCCATGGATCGTGCTCGGGCGGAGGAGGCGGCACGCCATGAGAGGAAAGAGGAGCGCCGGCAGGAGCTCCTCGGTGACCGCGACTACCGGATCATCCTCTGGGCGGATAAGTATATGGACCGCTACGGGATCGATGCACTCATAGGCCTCATCCCCTATGCGGGCGACCTGGTGGGCTTCCTCTTCGTGATCCCCGGTCTGCGGCTCGCGACCCGTAAGATCAAGTCCCTCCCGCTGACGCTGGCGATCCTCTACACTTTCCTCATCGATGCCTGCGTCGGGCTGGTCCCCTTTGTCGGTCCGGTGCTGGACTTCTTCTTCCGCGCCAACAGCCGGACCGCCAAGCTGGTTCGCGGTTTTGTCGAGGATGACCGCGAGACGATCCGTGAGGTCAATCGCCGAGCCCGCTACTTTGTCGTGGCAATCATCGTCCTGATCATCCTCGTGGTCCTCTTGGCCTACCTTTTCCTCCTCTTTTGTCGCCGGCTGATCGAGCCGGGTGGCGGCGGTGTACAATAAATTATTTGCTTATTAGTGGGGCGCAAGAGTAAAAAAGTGTACATTTGATGACGGAATATCGTCCGGGAGGGTTTCTCCCGGCTCATGCACCACTCCAACCAATGCTTACGTATGAACTATTATAGAAAGCCCGTCGCGATAGACGCAGAGAAATTTGACCGCAACCTCTGCGGTCATCCCACCCACCTCTACCGACTCACCAATGGGGCCGGGATGGAGATGCTGGTGACCAACTATGGCGGCAAGATCGTCCGGCTGCTCGTCCCCGACCGGGAGGGCAAGCCGGTAGATGTCGTCCTCGGGCATGACAGCCTCGACGACTACCTCGGGACGGAGGAGCAGTACTTCGGCTCCATCATCGGTCGCTACGGCAATCGGATTGCGAATGGCATGTTTGCACTCGACGGCAAGACCTACCGCCTCAGGATCAACAACGGCCCCAATAGCCTCCACGGCGGTCCCACCGGCTTTAACTTCCGTGTCTGGGACGCTGAGCAGAGGGATGACGCCACTCTTGTGCTGCGGTACACCTCTGC
>CAMXXM010000048.1 GCA_947253195.1 uncultured Porphyromonas sp. | reverse complement strand
GGCATCGTCAATGATGTGGAGCGGGTCTTTGACTTCATCGAGCAGCCCTACCTGGCGACCCACTTCAGGGAGCTGATGGTCTCGCCCAACTCCATGCGTAGCCGCTTCATCCGGCTGATCGACACGGAGACCAGGAATGCAGAGCAGGGACTGCCCGCCTACATCCACGTCAAGGTAAATCACATCGTCGATGAGGAGGTGGTGACGCATCTCTACCAAGCCTCTCAGGCGGGGGTGGAGGTGCGGCTGCTGGTGCGTGGCAATTGCTCCCTCGTACCCGGCATCAAGGGGGTGAGCGACCATATCTATGTCAATGCGATCATCGACCGCTACTTGGAGCACTCGCGGATCTTCATCTTCTGCAACGGTGGGAGGCCGAAGTACTTCCTTGGCTCCGCAGACTGGATGAGCCGAAACCTGGACCGGCGGGTCGAGGTGGTGACCCCCGTCTACGACCCCGACCTCAAGCGCGAGCTGGAGCTGGTGGTCGACTACGGGCTGCGGGACGTCTCCCAGGGACACTTTGTCAATGAGCATGGGCGCAGCCCGCGTCGACAGTCGGCGGAGAAACCGTGGTTCCGCAGTCAGGACGCGCTCTACCGGCACTATTTGGAGGAAATATAAAGGGAAAGCACTATGTTTAAGAAAAAGCACTACGCCGCCATCGATATCGGATCCGATGCGGTCCGCCTGCGCATCAAGTGTCTCACCGATGATCCGGAGCAACCACTCTCTAAGGTACAGCTCCTCCGGGTCCCCCTTCGTCTCGGTGAGGATGCCTTCGTGAAGGGGAAGATCTCCAAGGGGAAGTCAAAGGACCTGATCCGCCTGATGCTCGCCTACAAGTACCTTATGCAGATCTACGAGGTGTCTCACTATCGGATCTGCGCCACGTCCGCGATGCGCGATGCGACCAATGCCGCCAAGGTAGTCGACGAGGTCGAGGCGGCGACGGGGTTTCGGATCGAGGTGATCTCCGGCGAGGAGGAGGCTCGTCTCGTGGGACACAGCCGGGTGAGACAGCTGGTCCGGGATGAGGAGACCTACTACGTCATGGTGGATGTCGGCGGAGGGTCGACCGAGGTGTCGATCCTGAGGGGGAGCCAAAAGGTGGACTCCCGCTCCTTCAATATCGGTACCGTGCGACTGCTGAGTGGTCTGGTCCGTAAGTCGGAGCTGGAGGAGTACCACACGTTCCTCGACTCGATACATGAGCGTTGTGGAGATCTGGAGATCTTCGGCACCGGGGGAAATATCAATCGTCTCGCCAAGATCAATGGCACCCAGACACCGTGGGGCAAGGAGATCACCACCCCTCAGCTCCACGAGATCTACGACATACTTGAGGGGATGGACCTCGACGAGCGGATGGCAAAGTACGGGATGAAGCCCGACCGCGCCGATGTGATCATCCCGGCGGCTCGCATCTTCATCGCTGCTGCCGACCGCCTCGGGACGACCAAGATCATGGTCCCCAAGCTGGGCCTCGCCGACAGCATCATCGACCGTCTCTACGAGGAGGACGAAGAGTAGGGCGCGTGAGTGAGGAGAGGATACGCTCGCTGAGGTATGGCGACCGGCCCGCCCTCTGGGTGCTGGTCGCCTGTCTCGTTGGCTGGGTCCTTGCCTACCAGCATCTCTTGCTCTATGGGGGAGTGGCGCTGGGATTACTCGCAGTCGCTGCTTTTCTCCTCTCTCGGAGGCGAGGTTGGGGTCTGGATCGCTTCTTCCTCCTTCTGCCACTCCTCGTGGTTGCCTATGGGCTCTATGCCGATCAGCGGCTACGCTCGCTGAGGTCAATGCCCCGTGCGGTGACGCTCTACGACGCCTCGGTGAGAGTCAATTATCCCGTCGCCTCCTCGGCTGAGAGCGCCATCCGGTACGATGCGGCTCTGCTGACGAGCGATGGAGGGGAGATCCCTATCCTCCTCACCCTGCCGGGAGAGTCGGCGGAGCTCTATGGGATGATGCTGCGGGGTGACCTCGACCTGGTGGCCCTACTTGGCGACACACTTCCCGGCTCCTACGGACGTTACCTCCTCGGAGAGGGGTATGTGGCGCAGGCGTACGGGCAGAGCTTAGAGACCGCCGGGCGGGCCCGGACCATCCGCTGCCGGCTGATGGAGGGGCGGCATCACCTGATCGGCCGCTTTGACATGGCTGTCGGTGATCGGCT
Source organism: uncultured Porphyromonas sp. (assembly GCA_947253195.1). Taxonomy (GTDB): domain Bacteria; phylum Bacteroidota; class Bacteroidia; order Bacteroidales; family Porphyromonadaceae; genus Porphyromonas_A. Next base: position 6,300 of record CAMXXM010000048.1, on the reverse strand, counting down.
CTTGGCAGAGGATAAGGGACTGGTCTATGCGCTCTGTCTCGGCGAGCGGCTTCACCTACCTCGGTCGGTGAAGTCCGACTTCACATCCTCCGGTGTAGCACACGTGCTGGCGGTGAGCGGGTATCACCTCGGGATCGTCTTCGGTCTGCTGAGCGGGCTCCTGGGGCTGCTCCTCCCCGCCTACCGTCACAGGAGGCTGCGCTACCTGCTGATCTTCCTTGGGCTGCTCGTCTACACACTACTGACAGGTGCCTCGACCGCCACGATGCGCGCCTTCGTCATGAGTGGCATCTACCTCCTCGCCAAGCTCCTCGGGCGACGTGCCGATCCGGTGCAGGTGCTGTCGCTGACGCTCCTCTTCTTCCTTTTCCTCAACCCTCTCTCGATCCTAAGCGTCGGTCTGCTCCTCAGCGTCAGTGCGGTCTGGGGACTGATGAGCTTCATGCCCATCCTACTCCGGCTGGTCAGCCCCTCACTCAGGTCGCTCCGCTTCGTCTGGAGCAGCCTCGCAGCCTGCATCTCGGCACAGATAGGCGTGCTGCCCTTTCTCTTCCTCTTCTTCGGTAGGGCAGCGGGGAGTATGCTCTGGAGCGCCATCCCGGTGGTGGCGCTGAGCGGTCTGCTCATCCCGGTGGGTCTGTTGACGCTTGCCCTCCCCTCGCTGCCGGGTCTCCCTCGGCTGCTAAGTCTCCTCTCCGGAGGGATGCGTGCGGTGACGGAGACTTTCGGCACGCCGGCGCTGAGCCTCACGGTGACGATGCAGTACGACCTTGTCCTCGTCGTCCTCTACCACGCCATCGTCCTTACTGCCCGCGAGCTCTTTGTCCGGCTCTACAATCGCCGGACACCCTACGACTTTTTATAAGAAAAAAACTGATTTTCTCGTATGACTGACTCTTCATCTCTCTGCTATCCTCTGAAAGAGAGCGCGCAGGAGCGCATCGTCCATGCAGCGGCTCGTCTGGCTCGGCGACTTCATGCCGGGCAAGTCGATAAGGCAGGCGTTGATTACTTTTCCGGTCACCTCACGACTGTTGCCTCTATGGGTGCTACTTGGGAGGAGAGAGTGGTGGGCTACCTCCATGATGCCGCAGAGGATACGCCTCATACGATGGACGAGGTGCTACACATGCTCGCTGAGGAGGTTGGCACCCCTCTGCCTGAGGAGTGTGTGGCTCGGCTTGCAGATGCTCTCCGTCTGCTCGATCATCACGCCTCGCTGGACCGTGAGAGCTACATCACGGCTGTGGGCACCTGTCCACTCGCCACCCGGGTCAAGCTACACGACCTGACCCACAATATGGATCTCTCCCGTCTCTCAAGTCCCACTCGGCAAGACCTCGACAGACTGGAGCGCTATCGCAGGGAGTACGACTACCTCAGCAGTCTCTACTAAGAGAATTCCGTAGCGGATGGGGAGACATCCCATAGGTTTGTGTCGGCATTGGTCCGAGCATTTTTTCTTGATGCTCGGTCTGTCTCAGCTCGACTTGGTGTGGGGGTAAAGTGCTATCTTTGCTACATACCACTATAGACGATGAAAGGAATAGTACTTGCCGGCGGGAGCGGCACCCGTCTCTACCCGATCACGAGAGGGGTCTCCAAGCAGCTGCTGCCGGTCTACGATAAGCCGATGATCTATTACCCGATCTCCACCCTTATGCTGGCGGGGATCCGGGAGATCCTTGTCATCACCACGCCGGAGGATCGCGCCTCCTACGAGCGGCTTCTCGGGGACGGGCGGTCGCTCGGGGTGCGCTTCTCCTACGCCGTGCAGCCGGCACCGGAGGGGCTGGCTCAGGCTTTCCTCATAGGGCGCGACTTCATCGGAGAGGAGGATGTCTGCCTCGTGCTGGGAGATAATATCTTCCATGGCGCCACCTTCACCGGTCTGCTGGAGTCGGCTGTCCGGACGGTCGAGAGGGAGCGTCAGGCGGTGGTCTTCGGCTACCGGGTGAGCGACCCGGAGCGGTACGGGGTGGTGGACTTCGACAGCGAGGGGCGAGTGCTCTCCATTGAGGAAAAGCCCGAGGTGCCGCGGTCACACTTTGCCGTGGTGGGGCTTTACTTTTATCCCAATGACGTCATCAAGGTGGCGGAGGGTGTGAGGCCCTCGGCTCGCGGGGAGCTGGAGATCACGAGCGTCAACCAGCACTACCTCGCTGAGGGGCGCCTCCGTGTGGAGCGCTTCCCGAGGGGCTTCGCCTGGCTCGACACCGGCACCCATCGCTCGCTGAGTGAGGCGGGTGCTTACATCGAGGCAATCGAGAAGCGTCAGGGGCTAAAGGTGGCGTGCCTCGAGGAGATCGCCTACAGCCGTGGATACATCACGGGGGAGGAGCTGCACCGGATCGCTGAGCCGATGCGACAGAACGAATATGGTCAGTACTTAATCTCTCTATTAGAAGAAGAATCGTGAATACCCCTAATGCTCATATCCTCGTCACCGGCGGGGCGGGCTTCATCGGCAGTGCGCTGCTTCGCCGTATGGTGGAGCGCTATCCGGAGAGCCATTTCTACAACTTTGATGCACTCACCTATGCCGGCAATCTGGAGAATCTTGCTTCGGTAGAGGCGCACCCCAATTACCACTTCATCCAGGGCGACATCGCTGACTACGACTTCGTCCTCCGGATAATGCAGGAGTATCGGATCGATGGGATCATCAACTTTGCTGCCGAGAGTCATGTCGACCGGAGCATCAAGGATCCCTTCGCCTTCGTCCGGAGCAATGTCCGCGGCTGTGTCTCACTCCTGCAGGCAGCCTGCAAGGTGTGGCGGCAGGAGGGCGGCTTTGACGGCAAGCGCTTCTACCAGATCAGCACGGACGAGGTGTATGGTTCGCTCGGGCCGGAGGATCCCCCCTTCTCCGAGGCCACCCGGTACGACCCTCACTCACCCTACGCCGCCTCCAAGGCGTCGTGCGACCACTTTGTGCGCGCTTTCCACGACACCTACGGGCTGCCTACGCTGATCTCCAATTGCTCCAATAACTACGGCCCCTACCAGCACCCCGAGAAGCTTATCCCACTCTTCATCAATAACATCCGTGAGGAGCGTGAGCTGCCGGTCTACGGCGACGGCCGTCAGGTGCGCGACTGGCTCTATGTCGATGACCACGCTGCAGCGATAGACCTTATCTATCATGAGGGCAGGATAGGCGAGACATACAATATAGGTGGTCACTGCGAGCGGGAGAATATCGAGGTGATCCACACCCTGATCCGTCTCGTGGATGAGGCGCTGGGACGCCCTACGGGGAGCTCCGGGCGGCTGATCCGCCACGTGGGTAATCGCCCGGGGCACGATGTGCGCTACGCCATCGATGCCTCCAAGGTCGAGCAGGAGCTGGGCTGGCGACCGGAGCATACCTTTGAGGAGGGGCTTCGGAAGACGGTCGACTGGTACCTGACCCATGAGCAGTGGCTCGCCCACGTCACCTCCGGAGCCTACCGCTCCTACTACCAGGATATGTACTCACACCGCTGAGACCCGTCAGATTTTGCAGGGAAAATGGTACCAAATACCACTTACCCTGCAAAAATTGACTATATTTGGGATATGAATGATCCACTCGCCTCTCTCGGAAACGTCCCGATAACAGCTCAGACCATCCTCTCGCTCTATCCAGACATCAAGGATGGGGCGCAGAAGATCGGTCAGATGGAGCGTGAGGGGATCATTATCAGGCTGAAGCGAGGGATCTATATAGTCAGTTCAGGTGTTACCGGGCGAATGGTCTCTGAAGGGCTGGTGGCTAATCATCTATGCAGTCCCTCCTACCTCTCCCTTTCCTCGGCTCTACGCTACTATGGACTGATCCCTGAGGCAGTCTATGAGGTTCAGTCCATGACTCTCAAGCGCGCGCGGAGCATTACTAACACTCTGGGGCACTTTACTTACACCCATATTGATCCGGTTGCCTATCCGATAGGGCTGAGGAGTACCCGAGAGGCAGGTGTTGGCTTTTGGCTGGCGTCTCCGGAGAAGGCTCTTTGTGATCTCATCGCTTCGACTCCGGGGCTCAACTTACGCTTTAGGGATCAGGCGGAGTGCTACTTAGAGGAGGATATACGGCTGGATATGGATGCCTTTCACGCAATGGATCAGACTATATTAGAGGAGTATGCGAGAGTGGGGAAGAAAAGTGGCTCCGTAAAGAGTCTTCTCCGCCTACTAAAGAAATGACCATGAGTGAGAGCCTTTATGACCGGATGCTGTCTGCGTACGACCGGGACACCACCTTTCAGCGACGCAATGCAGTCTACGAAGTAAGTCAGGAGATCGTCCTGTCCGGACTGTATGACGGCGGATTCTTCGACGAGGCTGCCTTTTATGGTGGCACATGCCTCAGGATTTTTCATCAGCTACCACGATTTAGTGAGGATCTTGACTTCTCTCTCCTTCGTCCTAATGCTGACTTTGACTTCTCATCCTACTTTGACTCTGTCAAAGCCGCTTTCAGGGCCCTGGGGCGGGAGGTGGTTATCACTCAGAAGCAGAAGAAAAGTCCATCCGGAGTGGAGTCAGCTTTCCTTAAGGACACGACCGACGTGGTCAGCCTGACCTTCCAGACGGAACCATCAATCAAGGTTAAGATTGAGGTGGACACCTGCCCTCCGATGAGGTTTGAGACCGAGCAGAAGCTACTGCTGGCTCCGAGGTCTCTGTATGTGCGCTGCTTCACGTTGCCGGATCTCTATGCGGGCAAGATGCATGCCCTTATTTATCGTGGCTGGCAGAATAGAGTCAAGGGACGAGACTGGTATGACTTCGAGTGGTATGTGAAAAATCGGGTCCCACTCCACTTTGCTCACCTCCAGGAGCGCATCAGGGAGTTTAATGGTGAGGAGATTTCTCGTGAGGACTTTGGAGCTCTTCTGCGTCAGAAGTTGGCAACAACGGATATTGATATGGTGAAGCGAGACGTCCAACCTTTTCTCTCCAGTCCCTCGGAGCTTGCAATCTGGTCCAATGATTACTTTCTCCGCTTGGCGGAACAGATTATATACCAATGACTTATGGATGAGAAGGTACGGGTGACAGAGACGGAGATCGAGGGTGTGCTGATCCTCGAGCCGCGAGTCTACGAGGATGAGCGGGGGTACTTCATGGAGAGCTACTCCCGCGAGAGGTACGAGGCGATCTGCGGGACGACCTTTGTGCAGGACAATGAGTCGAGGTCATCCTACGGGGTGGTGCGGGGGCTCCACTACCAGCGCGACCCCCATGCTCAGGCGAAGCTGGTCCGCGTCATCGTGGGGCGTGTGTGGGACGTGGCGGTGGACCTTCGCCCCGACTCCCCGACCTATGGGAAGCATATCGCCGTCGAACTGACGGAGGACAATCACCGGCAATTCTTCATCCCACGGGGCTTTGCGCACGGCTTCTGCGTGCTGAGCGACGTGGCGGTCTTCCAGTACAAGGTGGATAACTACTACCACCCCGAGAGCGAGGGAGCGGTGTCGTGGGACGATCCGACGCTCGCCATACCATGGCCCATCCGCCCGGAGGAGATGATCCTCTCGGAGAAGGACCTCCACAATCCTCGCCTCTCCAGTCAGGACCTCGGCACTCGGATCCCCCTTTTCCCCCTCTGAGAAATAGGAAGACCGCACCACAGGCTCACCTGTGGTGCGGTCTTCTTTCTGCTTATGTAAGGAGATTACTTCTTCGGGGCGACGATCTCCACCTCTACCGAGGCCGAGGCGTCCGATCCCCTGAGAGTGGCGGTCAGCTTGCAGCTACCGGTCTTACCGCTCGGGAGATTAAAGTTCCCCATAAGAGCATTGTACTCCACTAATTCGGTGTTGGAGGAGCTCCAGTCAAATTCGTATGCTGTGTCGCTCTCGAGTACCTGTCCGTCCTTATCCAGCACTACCGGTGTGAGGGTGAAGGAAGAGGTGTAGGTGTTGAAGGTGATCTTCGACTTCACCTCCTCGTCCACGCCGTCCACCTCACGCATGATGGCGACGCGGGCACCCTCGGGGAGCGTTACGGTCTCCTGCGTGGCTTTCTTCACGATCACCTTGCACTCGACCGGCTTGGCGCCCTTGGCTGAGATGGTGACGGTGCATTCCCCTTCGTTTACACCCTCGACGGAGCCGTCGATGTTGACGAGCGCAATCATGATCTCACCCTTCCCCTCGATGTACTTCTTGCCCCCATTGAAGGTGAAAGAGACTGTCTCCCCCTCCTTCGGAGTCGGAGTGAGGGTAGGCTTGATGGTGATCTTCTTCCCCACCTCGACGGTGTACCTGTCTCTTATACACATCTCCGAGCCCACGAGACCGTTATTCT
>CAMXXM010000047.1 GCA_947253195.1 uncultured Porphyromonas sp. | reverse complement strand
ACTTCCGCTTCCCCATGAGCATCCCCTCCGGCGCCTACCCCCTTATCACTAAAGAGATGAGGGTCACCTACGACGGCAAGAGGTACGTCCTCGACGGCATCGACCTGACGATCGAGCGGGGCGACAAGATCGCCCTCGTGGGGCGAAACGGCTCAGGTAAGACCACCTTTGTGAGAGCGGTGCTGGGAGAGATCCCGAGCGAGGGATCGATCAAGATCGGCCATCAGGTGATCACCTCCTACTTTGCCCAGAACGAATCCTCCATGCTCGACCCTGAGAAGACGATCCACGACACCATCGACGATGTGGCTGTGGGGGATATCCGCTCAAGGATCAACGACATACTGGGAGCATTCATGTTTGGGGGCGAGACCGCCGATAAGAAGGTGAAGGTGCTGAGTGGAGGGGAGAAAGGGCGTCTCGCGATGATCAAGCTACTTCTCTCCCCCTCCAACTTCCTCATCCTTGATGAGCCGACCAACCACCTCGATATGGCCTCCAAGGGCGTGCTGAAGGAGGCGATAGCCAATTACGACGGCACGGTGCTGATCGTGAGCCACGACCGTGACTTCCTGGAGGGGCTGGTGGACAAGGTGATCGAATTTGAGGACGGGAAGGTCCTCAACCATCTCGGCGGTATGGAGGAATACCTGCGGAAGCTCCACGACCGCAATACAGAGATCAACCAGTCGACCGGAAAAGAGACAGACGAGGAGAAGAAGACCACAAAGGGAGGAGGGCGTGAGGACTATGAGCAGCAGCGGGAGCAGCAGCGACAGATCTCTCGCTTGGAGAAAGCCCTCGCGAAGGCAGAGGAGGCGGTCGACCGGCTCGAGACAGAGAAGACGTCCTTAGAGGACCGGCTGACGATCCAGGCCACTCCCGACCTGCTCAATCAGTACGAGGAGGTAGACTACAAGCTGAAGAAGGCGATGAAGGAGTGGGAGAAGTGCGCTGAGGAGCTCGCAGCCTACAGCGACTGATCAGCACAGCTTATAGAGCGGTGAGATCACCCGTCGTTGCAGCACCTCCAGCTGCAGGTCGCGACCGGGCTGCACTCCGATCTCCAGAAGGGCATTACTCATAGACTCTCTCGCCACCGAGGGATTGTTATTTTGCCCACTGAGGTGACAGAGAGCGAGGAAGCGTAGGTCGGGGTGGTAGTTTTGCGCCACTGTGCAGGCTGCCTCGCGATTGCTGAGATGCCCATTGCCACCGAGGATCCTTTCCTTAAGCATCATCGGATAGGGACCCTTGCGTAGCATCTCCTCATCGTAGTCGCTCTCTATCACGAGATAATTGGTCTCCCTGATAGCCGCCTCCACCTCCGCAGTCACCTCGCCCACATCGGTCATCAGCGTAAAGCAGCCACGGGGCCCGGCGATCCGGTACCCGACATTCTGCGTCGCATCGTGCGGCACCTCGAAGGAGGAGATCTCCATGGCACCCAGCGTGAGTGGCTCACCCAGCTCCATGAGAGCCAAGTGGTTCATCAGTCCACCATGCAGGTAGGTGGCGTGGTGAAGTGCCTTATAGACCAGTGGAGAGGCATAGACCGGTACGGAGAAGTCCACGGCAAAGGACTCCAGTCCCCGGATATGATCAGCGTGGTCGTGGGTGACAAAGATAGCTGCGAGCTGCTTGGGATCGATCTCCAGCTCCTTAAAGCTCTTCTTGAGCGTGCGGATCCCCAGCCCCGCATCGATCATAATCATCGTGTCGCCACAGGAGAGGAGAGAGGCATTGCCGCAGCTACCACTGCTCAGGCTTCGGAAGTAAAAGGCCTCGTGATCTCCGGTCTGATCGGGAAAGAGGGAGGGTGTAATCATGTGCTATCGCCTTACACGGTCATCTCCCCCCTGAGATTAACGCCCATCAGCCGCTTCACTTCGTCAGAGGACTTGCCGCTACCCAGCAGATGCATCAGCTTGGCGAGAGCCGCCTCCACGGTCATGTCGTGACCGCTCAGCACGCCGGCACTCAGTAGGGTGACGCCTGTCGCATAGCGCTCCATCTTCACCTTACCCACAAAGCACTGCGAGATATTGACGATGATGATCCCCTGGGATGTGGTTTCCCTGAGGATCTCAAGGAAATGTTTCGATGCCGGGGCATTGCCACTGCCAAAGGTCCTAAAGACGACGGCCTTCAGTCCCGGAGTCTCAAAGGCGGACGCCACCATGCTCTCCGGCAGTCCCGGGAAGAGCGAGAGGACGAGTATATTGGGATCAAGATCCAAGTGAAGCCGCAGGTCGCCCTCCCTGAAGTCATTCCGCATCAGCACCTCAGGATGATAGTGGATGTCAATGCCCGCATGAGCGAGACAGGGATAATTGGGGGAGTCAAAAGCCTTGAACTGATCTGAGCTCACCTTCGTGCATCGGTTTCCTCTCAGCAGTCGGTTGTCGAAGTAGATGCAGACCTCCCTCACGAGGGGATCTCCCATTGGATCCTTAGCCGCAGCGATCTCGATCGAGGTGAGCAGATTCTCCTTGCCATCCGTCCGCACCTTGCCGATAGGGAGCTGCGACCCGGTCAGGAGGACCGGCTTGCAGAGACCGTCCAGCATAAAGCTGAGCATCGAGGCGGTGTAAGCCATGGTGTCCGTCCCGTGGAGTATCACGAAGCCGCTATACTTATCATAATTCTCCCGGATGGTCAGTGCCATCTCCCGCCAGTGCGTCGGTCCCATCTCGCTGGAGTCTATCACCTGATCAAAGGAGTAGGTATCGATATGGAAGGAGAAGTTATTCACCTCCGGGACATGCTCCTCTATGTAGGCAAAGTCTATCGCCTTCAGCGCACCGGTTTCAGGATCCTCGGTCATGCCGATCGTCCCGCCCGTATAGATGAGGAGGACCGCTGTGGAGGGGTCGTAGGGCTTATTATTGGTTGATTTTCTCATGGTGACTATAGAAGTAAAAAAGGTCAGGCGCAAAGATAGCGATATTATCGGCTCGGCGTCACGGTGACCCCCACCTCGATCACTCCTCGGATGACAGAGTCCCTCAGGAGCGGACGGAGACTGATGGTATAGAAGCTTGAGGTATCCGGTCGGAAGTCCGACATGATCGCAAAGGGGTACTCCCTCACTATGTAGCCGGTCGTCCGCAGCCTCGCCGGCGTGATGGGTAGCAGCACCTTAGACTCATCGAAGCGGTGATCCGGCGTCTCCAAGACTACGCCGAGAGGTATCTGGCGCAAGGCAAAGTCGGGCGTCACTCGCACCACCCCCTCTACCAGATAGCGCTCACCGGTAGATACCGGAAAGGTGTAGAAAAGCTCATCCTCAATGGCCCACTCTGCCCCCTCCAGCGACTGATAGTAAGAGTAGACCGGCAACACCCGCCGCCGGCACGCTTGCAAGAGCAGCACCACCAGCAGTGAGGCGACAAAGAGACCATACCGACCGAGCCGCTTCATAGCACTTTTTTTACCAAGAAAGAGACTACCTGCGAGCCTCACCCCGAGGCTGTCTTGTCTCCTTGGATCGCCCGGATGAGCCACCCTGAGGGCGCCTCCTATTCCGACCATTACGCGACCGCTTAGGTCGTGAGTCATCTCGGGACTTGTCGAAGCGGGAGAGACTCTCCTCCGACAGTATGTCACTTACCCGACTTAGTCCGGAGAGCTGCTCCTCCTCAGAGTCTGAGACGAGCGATACAGGTTGTATGCCGGCACGATTTTGGTCGATCACCTCGAGGGCTCGCTCCTTGCTGATCGTCACCACCTCACGCTCCTTGGACGGGGCATCCCCGGTGGAGATGTAGGAGACCTGCCCTGCGAGGGTGTCCGCCTTGAGGAACGCATAGACACCACGCTGACACTCCAGCCGCACATCTCTCGGTGGCAGGGAGCTCTGAGCCTCCGCGTAGGTGTCTCTTTCATAGTTGAGGCAGCACTTCAGCTTGGCACACTGACCCGCCAGCTTCTGAGGATTGATGGCAATGTCCTGTAGGCGCGCCACATTGGTACTGACGGAGTGGAAGCCGGTCATCCACCCCGAGCAGCAGAGCTGTCGTCCGCAGGGACCAATACCACCGATCCGCCCCGCCTCCTGACGGGCACCGATCTGTCTCATCTCCACACGGATGTGGAAGGCGTCCGCCAGCTCTCTGATCAGCTGCCTAAAGTCCACCCTGTGATCGGCGATGTAGTAGAAGATCGCCTTCTGTCCATCACCCTGATACTCCACGTCCCCGATCTTCATATCCAGCCCCAGCCGCTTTGCGATCTGACGGCTGCCTATCATCGTCTCGTGCTCCTTCGCCTTACTTTCCTCATACTTCTGTAGGTCGAGCGGGCGAGCTATGCGATAAATCGTCTTAGGCTGCTCCGGCATCGTGACCCCGAGCTTACGCATCTGGAGATCCACCAGTCTGCCGGTGAGCGAGACCCGCCCTATATCGTGACCGGGTGAGGCCTCGACAGCAACTATGTCGCCCTTGGTGAGAGGAAGGCGAAGGTTATTGAGGAAAAACTCTTTGCGGGTGTTCTTGAATTGTACCTCCACGTACGGATAGTCGTCCAGGGACTCCGGCACATCGTAGAAGTAATCGTATGTATCCAACTTCCCACTATTGCCTGCGACTGACGGGCTCTTAGTGTGAGAGTCACTATCTTGTATCATAAAATATTCGGCTTGGCTTTGATAGTCTTGCGACTATACAAAGGTAGCAAAATGAGGTGAGAGGGTTTAGCGACGACCTGTCCGACTGACGCTAAGGGAGTCTAGCAGGGTCCCACCCTCCCGATAGACCGCTACCCTCAGCGCCTCCGGGGTGACGGTCATGATGCCGTAGTACCGCGCCCCGCTCTCTGAGGCGACATGCCGCTCCGGCGCCTGCACCGAGTAGGTCTTGTGTGCCGTACTTAGCCCTATGTAGTGAGGACCGCCCCCATCGGGATCCCTATCGTGGGCAAAGATATGGTCATGCCCTGCCAGCACAAGGTCCACTCTGCATCGGCGGAATAGAGGTCCAAGGAGACTATTATTCAGAGGGTTAAATCGGTTTTTAGTCCCGGAGTAGACCGGGTGATGAGCGCAGACCACGAGGAAGGGCTGATCCCTCCGCTCCCTCAGCACCCGCTCCAGCCACGGACGTTGAGTGCCGATGGACCAGAAGAGGGAGTTGGAGTCGTAGCAGACCACCCGCATATCAGGGTAGTCGATATAGTAGGCGTGCCCCACCCTCTCCTCGGGTCCATTGTCGGGGTAGTCAAAGACATACTCCCACCGATCATCCACATCATACATCAGGCCCGCCTCATTCTCATGATCTCCGATCACGGTGATCAGAGGGATGCGCGGTGCCACGGAGGCAAAGGCATCGTAGTACCGCCTCCAGTACTGATCATGTGGACGCTCGATCAGATCTCCCACCTGGATCCACGCCGCCGCATCGGGGTGCGCCCTATACAAGCTGTCCATCAGCGGTCGCGTATCATCCCCCCAAGTGTCCTGCACATCACCGATAAGCACAAAGGTCTGAAGAGTGTCCGACGGGATGACAAGCGTGTCCCGATAGGCCTCCACCCCATCGCCTGAGGTAATCGTGTAGGGATACAGCCCCGCCTCCAGGGAGGGAATGGTCACACTCTGCACGTGCGTCACTCCGCCATGCGTCCTTATCTTATGATGAAAGGTTCCCCTCCGGAAGAGGAGGCTGTCCCCACAGAAGAGGCGGAGACTATCCCCGCTGCGATCCGACCCCGATACCCAAGAGACGACCCGCTCACGCAAGCCATCCTCCCCCGGGGTCAGCTGCACACGCTGCACACTGTCCGAGAGCACATACTCAGGCTCTACAAGCGGCGTGATCCACGTCGACCAATTGAAGCCCACGGTTCCGGTTGAGGCGGCTAATAACGAAGCGGAGACGATGCGTATAATCTTGCCCATAGGGTCTCATAGTTAGGTTTATCAGATGTGCAAATGTACCTACGTGCCCCCAACTTAACAAGACCGACAGATCAAAACTTGGGCGCAAAACTATGGGTGCCTTCTTGTTTCACATTTGCCTAAGTGTCAAAAACGTGGTACCTTCGCACGATATTAGATCGTACTTGTACGCTTACAACCGAAACAATGGCAACATTAGAGAAACTAAGAAGCAAAGCCGGATGCCTTATCGCCGCAGTAGGTCTCGGCATGGTCGCTTTCATCCTGGGAGACTTGGTCACCGGAGGGAGTGCCCTGTGGAGAGACAGCAAGATGACAGCCTTCTCTGTCAATGGCAATAAGGTCCGCATCGAGGACTACCAGCAGCATGTCAATGCTATGAATGAGCAGATGCGCGCTCAGGGTCAGTCCCTCAACTCCGACCAGACCGTACAGCTCAATAATCAGATCTTCGGCACCATCGTCTCCAATATGGTACTCCACGACGAGGCCGGCAAGATCGGTCTGAGCATCACTCCTGCAGAGACCTTTGACCTCATCCAGGGTCAAAACATCTCGCCCATCATCCGTCAGCAATTCACGGATCCAAATACAGGAGAGTTCAATAGAGCACAGCTTCTTACGTTCCTTAAGCAACTCAATACCAAGGAGAATTACAGCCCCGAGCAGCAGTCGCAGATCGACCAGATGCGGAGTATGTGGGCTGAGACAGAGACCCAGGTGAGAGACCTCCGACTTCAGGAGAAGTACCTCGGCCTCCTCTCCAAGGCTATCGTAGCTAATAAGCTCGAAGTGGCTCGTGAGACCGAGTACAATAAGACGGTCCAAAACCTCACCTACGTCGGTCGCCGCACGATCGCTCTGCCAGACTCTGCTGTCACGGTGGCCGATGCGGAGATCAAGGACTACTACAACGCGCACAAGGACTACTTCCGCACCGATGCCGGAGCTCATGTGGACGTCATCTACGCCTCCATCGACCCCTCTGAAGCTGACTACAAGGCCGCCGAGGAGGACATCCGATCCGCTCGCGAGGAGCTGATCGCCGGCAAGGATCCCGCTCTCGTGCTCTCCGACTACAGCGATGTGCCCTACGCTGACACCTACATCACCGCCGAGGACATCAATACCCCCTCTATGCCCACGGAGATCGCCAACTTCATCACCACTGCTGAGACCGGCGCCGTCAGTGAGATCATCCCGCAGGACAAGAATTTCCTCGTCGCCAAGATCATCAGCCGCAAGCAGGCACCCGAGTCCCTGCTCGTGAGTCACATCGTACTCCCTCCCGCCGGCACGCCCAATGCTCCCGAGGTGAATGCTGACAGCCTCCTCTCCGCCCTGAAGGCCGCTCCCGAGACCTTCGCCACGGCTGCCCGGACCTACTCCCTCGACCGCAACTCCTCCGCACAGGGCGGTCAGATCGGCTGGCTCACCGAGGCTATGGCAACCAACTACATCGGTAAGGACTTTGCTGAGGCCATCTACTCCGCTCAGGTGGGGGTTCCCTTCTCCTTTACCTCCAAGTACGGTCGCCACATCATCCTCGTCTCTGAGGCAAAGCCTGTGGTAGATAAGTTTAAGGTCGCCCTTGCCGCCAAGGAGGTAACCCCCTCCACGGAGACGCAGACCCAGATCTATAATAACCTCAGCTCCTTCCTCACCTCAAGCAAGGACAAGGACCTCACCCAGGAGGCTCTCAACGCCGGCTACCAGGTACTCAAGGATCAGCTGATCTCCTCCTCGCAGCCATCTATTGCCCCCGGCATCAGCAACAGCCGTGACATCGTCACCTGGACCATGCAAAATAAGGAGGGTACGATCTCCCCGATCAAGGAGGCTGACGAGAAGTACGTCGTCACCCGCGTCGGCAAGAAGTTTGGCGAGGGCTTCCTGCCCCTCGAGGTGGTGAAGGATCAGATCTCTGCACTCCTCGCCAATCAGAAGAAGGCAGACCTCCTCTACGACCAGATGATGAGCGCTGACCACTCCTCACTTGAGGCTTACGCAAGTGCCATCGGCTCATCGATCGACTCACTCAGCTTCGTCAAGTACAGCACCACCAGACTGGAGAGTCTCGGCGTAGAGCCGGGCATCAACGCCGCCGCTGCCGTCGCTGCACTGAATACCGCCACCCCCATAAAGGGGCTCAATGGCGTCTACCTCGTCAACGTCCTCTCCCGAGAGGCTGATGCACAGGCGAGCGATGCCACGACGATCAAGACCTCACTCGAGCGCTCACTGCAGGGTATGATCCGCGCAACTGCACTCCAGACGGTCATCTCCAAGGCTAAGATCTCTGACAACAGATACAACTTCTTCTAAGTCTTAGGTCAAGTCAATTATTAAGAAGAGCGACCTCCCTTTGCAGGGGGGGCGCTCTTCTTGATCGCTATCTGCCGGAGAGGGGGCGGCACAGGTACGACAAAGCCACGCCGGGAGCGTGATCCCGGCGTGGCTTCAGGGGGTGACTGAGTTGGGATTCGAACCCAAGACCCACAGCTTAGAAGGCTGTTGCTCTATCCAACTGAGCTATCAGGCCAATTCTAACATGATTGGTAGACAACACCACCATGATGCCTTTTTCCCCACCACCTTTCGTATCTACGAGTGCGCAAAGGTACAACAATTC
>CAMXXM010000046.1 GCA_947253195.1 uncultured Porphyromonas sp. | reverse complement strand
AGATTAGAATAACGGTCTCGTGGGCTCGGAGATGTGTATAAGAGACAGGGAAGGTATTGTGGGGGACATTGTAGGCAAGCTTCTGGAGGGAATGCCGCTGAAGCACCACTTCGGGAGATTCATACCGTTGAGGCCAGTCTCCTTTCATCATCCGCTGGAGGATCTCGAGACGGGTGTCGCTGACGATCGGGCAATTTAGGTTGTGAAGGGGAGTGTCTTGTCTACGTACTAATTGGTCAAAAAGGATACGGAAAAAGAGGTAGACCGGTGGCGTTTTGGTATCCTCTTTCGTCTCCCAGTAGCGGATCAGGATATCCATCAGTGACTGGATCACCTCGGAGTGAGGGCGGGCCATGATGATCGCGTTTTGGACGTTGGTTCGGAAGTGTTTGCCCCAGCCAAAGAAAAAGGGAAGATGACTTCTCCAATAGTACTTCCGAGGCTCCGCAGGATCTCTCTGAAACATAAAGAACTCCAGATCTGCATAGGATGGCTCAAAGGGTCCTGCCATAAAGATCGTCGAATCGAGCCAAACACCCCCATAGACTGAGAGGAGGGCAAGGCGAAGGATGTCGGAGAAGTAGGCAACGCTCATCTCAGGATGGGTCTCTCTGGCCACACTGATGACCTCTGGTAGGTCGATGTACTCCCGGTACGTCTGGTCGGAAAGACGTATGACCTGATAGTCTCCCCGGTGCCGGTTAATGGAGGTATAGCAGAGCCGGACCACCTCCGGTAGCTTTTCCTCCTTCACGCCTTGCGCCCAATACTGCCAGATGATCTTCTGTCCTACCAGATTTGGACGCTTAGGGGTGAGCTTATAGCTCGGGCCTTTCCCCTTGTAGTACTCCTCGATGAGTCGGTCCCAGTGCTGAGCTACTCGCCGGTGCTTCCTCGGCTGAAGAGTGGCAAGCCGGAGATGATTGAGCTGCCGGAATAGATTAATGACATTCATACCAAATGAGTAGGCTATACCAGTGTGTAAGGTAGCCGTCCACAAATATAAGGCTAATCCAATTATTTGATTATGTTTGTCTGTGCTGATAATGAGAGATAGACCAGTGAATATTGCTTTTTTCGGATGGCTTACTTTCAGTCGCATCTCTGGAGGCATAGAGGCTGTAGGAGAGCGGCTAGCGTATGGTCTGATGGCTCGAGGTCATCAGGTCTGTTTGGCAGCTATTGAGGAGCGGTATCCTTCACCACTTGGTATCGATAGCATGCTACTCCCCCGACGTGACAAGATCTGCTCGGAGACCAATCGAGAAGCGCTGCTCTCTTTCTTCCGGTCGCACCAGGTGGAGGTGATCGTCTGTCACTCAGCGCATAGCCACCGGACTGCTCAGCTTTTGAGGAGTGTGGCAGACTGCTTGGCTGTCCCACTCATTGTTGAGCTCCACACTACTCCGGACTACTATCTCTATCGACCCGAGCATCTCTCCGTCAAGGAGTCTCTCAGTCGCGCCGTGAGAATCCTTCGTGCGCGAAAGCAGTGGCGCTATATCTCTCGCATTGCAGACCGTGTCGTCCTTTTGGCGCGGGACTACATTCCCATAATGACGAGGGAAGCGGGGTCCGGAATCGTTGAAAAATTGGTTGCTATTCCCAATCCCAATATGTACGATGAACCAGTCGAGGAGACCGACTGTCACAGAGAGAAAATCGTGCTCTATGTGGGGCGTCTCAGTGAGGAGAAAGGAATCCCAAGCCTCATAGAGATCTGGCGGAAGGTCTCCCCGGGTCATCCTGACTGGAGACTTGTAGTGCTGGGTGATGGTCCCCTCCGAGAGGCGGTAGAGGCGGCACAGCTTCCCCGCTGCTCACTTGAGGGACAGCGAGATCCGCAGCCCTACTATTGCCGGTCGGAGATCTTGATGATGACGAGTCACTACGAGGGGCTTCCTCTGGTGGTGATGGAGGCATTGCAGCATGGGGTGGTGCCGATTGCCTTCGACTCCTTCGCCTCGCTACGGACTCTAACCGATGCGGGGCTGTGTGGTATCTCGGTCCCACCGTATGAAGTGGAGGAGTATATGTGTCAGCTCTCTGAACTGATGGACAACCAAGCCCTTCGTAATCGCCTGTCCGAGAGGGCGCGTACGCACTCCCATACCTTTGACTTACAGGAGATCCTCCCTCAGTGGGAGCTGCTTTTCGAACGAGTCATCCGAGAAAAGAAGAAATGAATATTGCCTTTGTCAATTGGTGGACCTTCAATACCGTGATGGGCGGCATCGAGGCGGTAGGGGCGAGGGTTGCTCAGGCACTTGTGGCTCGTGGGCATAGCCTCTGCTTTGCTACCGTAGAAGAGGGCTATCCCTCCATCGAGGGTATTCCGAATATGCTCTTTCCAGACCGGAAGCATATTCGCTCGAGGGTGAATAAAGACGCTCTAGTGTCTTACTTCTCAGTGCATGAGGTGGAGGTGGTCGTCTGCCACAATGCCTACCGTCATAGCCTTGCACTCCTCTTGAGGAAGGTGGCTGATGAGCTGAGTCTGCCCCTCGCCTTCGAGCTCCATAATGATCCCGCACTCTTCAGGTACAAGCGCCGTTTGCCGAGACTTTTTCATCCCCTGGAGTACTGCTTTAGGAAGAATAAATCCCTGAGGCAGTGGAGACTTCTCGCTGAGGTGGGCGATGCTGTGGTTCTTCTCTCCCCATCCTATATCTCACGGTTCCGAGATCTTGCCGGACTGGAGAGCACCGATAAGCTTTTCTATATCCCTAATCCCAATTCCTTTGCTCCAGAGGAGATCCCAAAGGAGCTTCCCAAGTCGTCGCTTGTCCTCTATGTGGGACGATTTGACTATGGTCAGAAGCGCACCGATCGGCTCCTACGGGTGTGGCAGAGGATCCAGAGTCGGCATCCCGACTGGTCGCTCGCCCTGGTGGGAGGGGGCGGAGATAGAGATGTGTCCGACCTCCGGCAGCTTGTTCGAGAGCTCGCCCTTGATCGGGTCAGCTTTGAGGGGGTGCAGTCCCCCCGACTCTACCTCGAGCGAGCCAGCATCCTCGCCTCTACTAGCAGTTATGAGGGACTCCCTCTTGTGATGTTAGAAGCGCTGCAATATGGCGTGGTGCCGATTGCCTTCGACAGCTATGCCGCCCTTGGGGACCTTACGGATGGAGGAAAGTATGGTGTGAGGATCCATCCCTTTGATCTATCCGCCTACGCTGATGCCCTCTCCGCCCTCATGGACGATACGGAGCTTCGGGAGCGCATGTCCCGAGGTGGTCGGAAATGGTCCCACCGGTATGATATGGATCAGGTGGTAAAGCTGTGGGAGGATTTTCTCAATCAATTGATCCACAAGAAGACTTGACTATGACAGACAACCCTCTCATCACCGTTGTCGTCCCCTGCTACAATGGGGAGCGGTTTGTAGACCGGTGCCTCACCTCCATCGCTAGGCAGACCTACAGCCCCCTCGAGGTACTGCTGATTGATGACGGCAGTACCGATCAGAGTGTGGCAAAGGCCGCTAATTACCCTCATGTGACGGTAGTCTCTAACGGGCAAAATCGTGGGCTCTCCTACTCCCGTAATCACGGAATAGAGTTGGCTAGGGGAAAGTACATCCATTTCGTCGATGTGGATGATGAGGTGAATAGCCGGTTTTACGAGTCCATTGTCCGCTACGCAGAACTCTCTGGCGCGGATGTCACCGCCTGTGGGTACATCTTTCAGCGCGTGCCGGAGAAGTCCCAGCTCTTCACGAGGCATCGGATCTATACCGGTGTGCACGATAAGCTCAGGGCAACCTACGTCTGCAAGAATGGTTACTCCGTCCGATACCTTATCCGACGATCCCTCCTCGAGCGGCATCCGGATCTGCGCTTCCCCGTTGGTCGGCTGGCCGAGGATGCCCCCTTCTCAGTGCGTGCCATCTACTATGCCAATAAGCTTGCCACCGCCCCTGGAGCTGAGTATCTCTACCGCTACGAGCCAGACTCCATCACCGAGACACCCGACCCGGAGCGTCGGAGAGTCTTCGCCGAAGGGCTCGCTCAGTCGCAGGCCGAGGTGCAGTCCTTCCTCGCCAGCCATGGCATCACCAGGATGCCGGGACGCAACTCTGATATGGTAAACTACTTCCTCAGCAAGGTGTCCCGACGGATTAGGGGCTTACAGACCGATCTAACCGAGCGCCTCTAAGATGACAACGCTGATGAGTCTCAAGATCGCAGCCATCACGATGGCGAGGAATGACTCCTTCCTCCTCTCCCGATGGATCCGCTACTACGGGCGAGAGCTGGGGTACGATCACCTCTTCATTTACCTCGATGGGGAGGATCAGGAGATACCACCCGGCACACCGCAGGAGGTCCATGTCGAGAAACTACCCCACCGATCTCTCTCTCGCTCTGCAGGCGACAAGTATCGCATCGGACTCCTGACAAGGTTGGCGCACCGTCTGCTTCGGGAGGGCTACGACCTGATCCTCGGGACAGACAGCGATGAGTTTGTCGTCCCGGATCCGATTACCGGTCTCTCTCTGAGAGATTACTTAGAGAGGTATCGACCGGTGACTCATGCGTCTGCGCTGGGACTTGACTTGGGGCAGCGGCTTGGCGAGGAGCCCCCTCTCGATCCCGATCGCTCTCTCCTCGATCAGCGTCGTTATGCCGTGCTGACAGCTCGCTATACCAAGAGCTGCATTCTCACGCACCCTCTCGCCTGGGGAAGTGGTTTCCACAGAGTGAGAGGGCACAACTTCCACATCCTCCCCGATCTTTACCTGATCCATGTCGGCTATTGCGATCTTGAGATGGTGAAAGAGCGACAGGGTATGCGTGGTGAGGACTGGGGCAATCATCTCTCCCGACGTGCGAAGACTATTCACTTCACCTCCACCCGCACGCCTATGGATGCGGATCGGATCCTGAGGAGGGCGCGCCGTCTGCAGACACTCTTCCGCCCTCTCTTTGCCTGGAATAAGCCACTTATGCCCGGTCGCAAGCGTGTCGTCAGGCTGCCCGAGCGCTTCAGATCCTTAGATATATGACTCCACTCATCACCGTGATAATCCCCTGCTACAATGGGGAGAAATATGTCCACCGGTGCCTCGACTGCATTCAGAAGCAGACCTACGAATCCCTGGAAGTACTCCTGATCGATGACGGGAGTACCGATCGCTCTGTCGAGATCGCTGCAGAGTATAAGGGGGTGAAGGTCATCTCCAACGACTGCAACCGGGGACTCGCTTATACTCGCAACCGAGGGGTTGAGGTTGCTCGAGGAAAGTACGTCCACTACTTCGATGTGGATGATCGGATCAATAGCACCTACTACGAAGGATTGGCGGCCGCTGCCGAGGCAACCGATGCCGATATTATCATCAGTGGGGTGATTTTCCAGAGAGGAAGCTATCATACCCAGACCTTCGATGAGATACGAACCTATAGCGGAAAGGAGAAGTATGCCATCTCATGGCCCGGTCGATGGAGCTACGTCTGGCGCTACCTCTTCCGTACGGAGATGCTTCGTGAGCACCGGCTCACCTTCCCTGAGGGGCGACTGATGGAGGATATCCCCTATACGGTGCCAGCCTTCTACTACGCCCGGACCGTCGCTACCGCTCCTGGTACGGAATATCTCTATATCGACAATGAGGGCTCTATCCTGACTACCCGGGACGAGGCGCATAAGCTGAGGCGAAGGAGAGACAGGCATCGGTCTCGGGAGGAGGTGCGCCGATTTGCGGAGGAGAAGGGGGAGCGCATCCCCGGGGTGAATGGCGGCTTCGTACGCTTCGGGCTCGAGTACCTGCGCCGCAGGCTCTTTGCCTCTCGTCAGACCGTCCTCACAGAAGATCTCAAGCAATGAATACCAAGCCACTTGTCACGATCATCATCCCCTGCTATAATGGTGAGAAGTATGTCGATCGCTGTCTCGACTGTATCCACGAGCAGGACTACAAGGAGCTGCAGGTGCTCTTCGTCGACGACTGCAGCAGTGACGGCTCCGTCGAGAGAGCTTCGCGCCACCCCGGGGTGACCATCCTCCAAAATGAGCAGAATGGTGGCAGCTCCCACACCCGCAACAGAGGGATCCGTGAGGCTAAGGGGAAGTATATTCACTTCTTCGACGTAGATGACCAGATCAGCAGTCACTTCTACGAGCGACTCGTAGAGGCGGCTGAGCGACACGATGCCGATATGGCCTTTGCGGGTATGGTCAATGAGGCCGCACCACAGTACACACAGCTCTTCACCAAGGAGCAGGTCTTCTCCGAGGTGGAGGAGAAGATGCGCGCCACTTATGTCGGCAAGTGGGGCTACGCCTGGCGCTACCTGGTCAGGACCGATCTTATCCGAGAGCACGAGCTCAGTTTCCCTCTCGGGCGATACTGTGAGGATCTGCCATTCTCCTTCCGGGCGGTCTACTACGCCAATCGCATCGTCACCGTCCCCGGGGCGGAGTACTTCTATAGGCGAAATGAGGGCTCACTCCTGCTTGATCCGCAGCGACACAAAGCGGTACAGGCAGATCGGCAGGAGATGATAGCAGATATCCGTCGCTTTGCGAGAGAGCATCACTTCCGTATCCCCGGACTGGAGGTGGGGCGTCTGCCGTATCTCCTTCGCAAGATCCGCTATCGCCTCTTCCCGCCCAGACGGAGCTGACTGGGGAATTACTTATTGCGGGGATGGTGGGTGAGGATCTCGTCGCGGAGTCCGGTGAGCTCGACGTGGGTGTAGATCTCCGTCGTGGCGATGTCGGCATGCCCGAGCATATCCCGGATGGCGGAGAGGGAGGCACCGCCCTCTAGCAGGTGGGTGGCAAAGGAGTGGCGTAGGGTGTGCGGGGAGATGGGCTTCTTGATGCCGGCCTCCTTGGCCAGCTCCTTGATCACCATAAATACCATCTGCCTCGAGAGCGGTCGCCCGAGACGGCTCAGGAAGAGGTAGTCCCGGAAGCCGGGCTTCTCGTGGATCTCCTGCCGGATCGGGATGTAGTCCTCTATCCGCGCCACCGCCGTGTCGGACATCGGTATGAGTCGCTCCTTGCTCCCCTTTCCCATCACACGGAGGTACTTATGCTCGAGGAAGATGTGCTCGTACTTTAGCTCGCAGCACTCGCTGACCCGCAGCCCGCAGCTGTAGAGCAGCTCCAGCATGGCGGCATTGCGCACGCCGTGAGCCGTACTCAGGTCAATGCTGTCGATCAGCCGGTCGATCTCCTCCACCGTCAACACTTCCGGCAGGCGCCGTCCGATCCGCGGTACCTCCAGCAGGTCGGTCGGATTGGCGGGGATGATCTCCTCGGCAAAGAGGTACCGGTAGAAAGATCTCACACCGCTCACCACCCGCGCCATACTCCGGGCATCGAGTCCCAGGTCGGCAAGGTAGGCAAGGAAGTGCTCCAAGTCGGGGTAGGTAAGCTGCAGCACCTCCAGTCGCCGGTCAGCGGCATACTCGTAGAGGTGCTTGAGGTCAAAGGTGTAGCTCCGGATCGTATTGGAGCTCAGGTTCCGTCCCAGTGTGAGGTACTGCCGGAAGTCCTCCACCAGCTCAGGTGGCTTCTGCTCGTCCGTCATATCGTCCTTTCGCCACAAGCGAGGGTGTAGTAGGAGACACTCTCGGCACCCGCCTCCATCAGCGCCAGAGCGCAGGCGGAGAGGGTCGCACCGGTCGTCAGCACGTCATCGATGATCAGGATCCTTCGGCGAGAGACCTTGTCGGTGTCGGGGACGAAAAAGGCCTCCCGCATCGATGCCCACCGCGCCTCTCGCCCTCTGTGGGTCTGGGTGCCGGCGCTGTCGCGTCGGGCGAGGAGCGTCTCGTCAAGGGGGATGCCGAGGCCCCCCGTCAGTCCGCGGGCGATATAGGTCGACTGGTTGTAGCCACGCCTGCGGAGGCGCCTCGGCGTGAGGGGAACCGGTACCGTCACCCCTATGTCAGCAAAGTGTCCCGCCCTGAGGTGCTCCGGGGCGAAGAGTTGCCCAAGTCGCTCCCCCAGCTCGGGATGACCCTCGTACTTGATCGTATGGATAAGGTCTCGCACGGGATTGTGGTGCGTAAAGCCGAGGTCGCTCCGATACTCGGTGAAGGGAGCGTGTCCCTCGATCCGCTTCTCCGCATCGTAGAGCGCCTCGGATCCCGGGTAGCGGGGCAGGAGATCGAGGCAGGAGGGACAGATCATCAGTCGGTCAGCGGATAGCCGCTCGCCACAGACGAGACAGTAGTGAGGGAAGAGTGTGCTGCCCAGCTCCATCGCTGCCACGCTGAGCCACTCTGCTACTCGTACCATCGCTCCTCGTCGTCGCCCTCCACCGTGAGGTCCATCTCCCGTAGCACCTCCTCGGTGATCTTGGAGGGGTAGCCTCGACCATAGGCTGCGGTCATCAGCCGCCCGCGGAGGTCGTAGGCGGACTTCGTCTTCTTGCGGTATCGCTCGAGCTTGGGTGTCAGGTAGCGCTCGAGGAGGTCGGTCCACTTGGCGTCAGGGATCGCCGCCAGCTCACGCTCTATCGCCTCATCGGAGACCCCCTTGTCCCGGAGCGCGCGCCTTAGCATAAAGGATCCGTGGCCGAGGAGCTGCG
>CAMXXM010000045.1 GCA_947253195.1 uncultured Porphyromonas sp. | reverse complement strand
AAAAGTGTCCTGATGCCACTTTTCTCACCGCATCAACTTTCATGCGGAATTGAGGGCCGAGACGGGTGTCACGCGACGGCGCAAATCTGCGTATCTTTGTAGGTATGAGACTATCCTATGACGTTATCGTGGTCGGTGCCGGCCATGCCGGTTGTGAGGCGGCTCATGCGGCTGCCATGCTCGGCTCCCGAACCCTCCTCATCACCATGGATCTCGACAAGATCGCCCAGATGTCGTGCAACCCCGCCGTGGGGGGCATCGCCAAGGGGCAGATCGTGCGCGAGCTGGATGCACTTGGCGGCTTGATGGGGATCATCACCGATAGGTCGTCGATGCAATTTCGGATGCTCAATAGGAGCAAGGGTCCCGCGATGTGGAGTCCTCGCTCTCAGAGCGACAGGGGGCGTTTCTCCCACCTGTGGCGAACTTATCTCGAGCAGACGCCGAATCTCTCGCTCTGGCAGGACGCTGTCGTGCAACTGCTCCACGAGGGTGGGGCGGTCATCGGCGTCGTTACCGCCATGGGGCTTACGATAAGGGCGAGGGCGGTGATCCTCACGAGTGGGACCTTCCTCAATGGTCTGATGCATATCGGCAGCGTTCAGATCCCCGGTGGGCGCATCGCCGAGCCAGCCTCGCTCCGCCTCTCGGAGCAGATCACGGGGCTGGGCTTTAGGACCGATCGGATGAAGACCGGCACGCCGATGCGGCTGGATGGTCGGACGATCCACTTTGACCTCTGCGAGCGTCAGGAGGGCGAGGAGGGATGGCACCACTTCTCTTTCCTCCCCGAGGTGTCCCGCCTGGAGACACCCCAGAGACCCTGCTTCCTGACGGAAACGACGCCCGCCAGCCACGAGGTGCTGAGGCGTCACCTCGACGAGGCACCGCTCTACAATGGTCAGATACACAGCATAGGACCGCGCTACTGCCCCAGCATTGAGACGAAGATCGTCACCTTTGCCGGGAAAGATCACCACCCGCTCTTCCTCGAGCCGGAGGGCGCCGACACGACGATGTATTACCTCAATGGCTTCAGCAGTTCGCTCCCCATAGAGGTGCAGGAGGAGGCGATCCGGCAGATCCCGGCGCTGCGGGACGCGGCGATCATGCGTCCCGGCTATGCGATCGAGTACGACTTCTTTGACCCGACGCAGCTGCACCACACGCTGGAGACGAGGTTGGTCAAGGGGCTCTTCTTTGCCGGTCAGATCAATGGCACGACAGGCTACGAGGAGGCGGCAGGGCAGGGCTTCGTCGCCGGGGTCAATGCTCACTTCGCCGCCCAGTCTCTTGCCGAGACCTTTACTCTTGCTCGGGATGAGGCCTATATAGGGGTTCTGATCGATGATCTGGTGACGAAAGGGGTGGACGAGCCCTACCGGATGTTTACCAGTCGCTCTGAGTACCGCATCCTCCTGAGGCAGGATAATGCCGACAGACGCCTCACACCCAGCGGGATAGAGTTGGGTACGGTCGGCTCGAGTCGTGAGAAGCGACTGGAGGCGAAGCTGGAGCTGATCGATCGCTTTGAGGAGCTGCTCAGGGACACTTCCGTAGCCGATACGCCCGACCTCGTGGCTTACTTCGAGCGGGTAGGGGAGACACCGCTGAGGCATCCCCAGAGGCTACGTGAGGTGATCCTTCGCCCCCGCATTATGCTGGATGGATTGGTCCCCTTTGTCCCACAGCTGGCGAACTTCCTCGAGCAGGGGCAGCTGGCGGAGGAGGTGAAGGAGACCATTGAGGTGGAGGTGAAGTATGCCGGCTACATTGCCCGCGAGCATCAGGCAGCCGAGAAAGCTCGCCACCTGGAGGACATCCGTATCGACGGCCACTTTGATTACCTCTCCATCCGGTCGCTCTCGACCGAGGCTCGTCAGAAGCTCGACCGCATTTGTCCGGCGACCATCGGTCAAGCCTCCCGCATACCCGGCATCAGCCCATCGGATATCAATATCCTCCTGATACTCATGGGACGATAGCCCTTTCTGTTTCACGTGGAACGCTATGCTGATAGCCAAGAAAGACATACGCAACAGCCTATCCGTGATCCCCGAGTTGCCCGGAGTCTACATCTACCGCGATAAGGAGGATAAGGTGCTCTACGTCGGTAAGGCAAAAAATCTCCGCAAGCGGGTGGGGCAGTACTTCCAGCGTGAGTCGGATCGACCCAACGCTCGGGCTATGCTCCGCGTCTTTGAGACTGTGGAGTATATCGTGGTCCGGACGGAGACCGATGCGCTCTTGCTTGAGAATAACCTCATCAAGACGCATCAGCCGCCCTACAACATCATGCTCAAGCATGGTAATTTTTACCCCTACATCTACGTCACGAGGGAGCGCTTTCCGCGCTTTGGGACCACGCACAAGCCTCAGCCAGGCGGCAGCACGGAGTACTATGGGCCCTATCCCAACAAGTCGATGGCCTATCAGCTGATCCAGCTCTTCCGCCGGCTCTACAAGTTTCGCACCTGTTCTTTTAACCTCTCTCCAGAGAATATCGAGCGGGGAAAGTTTCGGGTCTGCCTGAAGTACCACATCGGCTGCTGCAAGGGGCCTTGCGAAGGCCTGCAGACGGAGGAGGACTATGACAGGGATGTCCGGGCGGCTAAGGAGATCCTGCGAGGACATATCACGGAGGTGAAGCGGGACATCAAGGAGGTGATGGCAAGGGCCAGTGAGGAGCTGGACTTTGAGACCGCCCTGCAGATGCAAAATATGCTCTACACGCTGGAGAACTATCAGGGGAAGAGTACCATCATGAGCAACGTCATCGGAGATGCGCTGGTGGTCACCTATGGCTCCTCACGTCGCTCCTTCTTCGTCAACTACCTGCTGACGAGGGACGGGCGGATCATCTCGGGGAGAACTATGGAGTATCGGCGGGGGATCGAGGAGGACGAGGAGGAGCTCTTTGCCTCTGTCCTGAAGGACCTGCTTGATACGCTGCCACTTGAGGGCACTCGCGAGCTCATCCTCCCCGTCATGCCGGAGTACCTCGATCTCTCTGCCTATCGCGTCACGATCCCTCAGAGGGGCGACCGAAAGCATATCCTCGACCTGAGCCAGCACAATGTGGATCAATTCATCAAGGATAAGGATCTGCAGGCGGAGAAGCTCAACCCCGCCCAGCACAATATGCAGATCCTGCGTGACCTGCAGAGCTCGGTCGGTCTGCCTAAGCTCCCGTGGCACGTGGAGTGCTTCGATAACTCCAATATACAAGGAGCGGAGCCGGTGGCCGCCTGTGTCGTCTTTAAGGGCGGTGTCCCTTCCAAGAAGGACTACCGGCTCTTTCACATCAAGACGGTCGAGGGATCGGACGACTACGCCTCCATGTACGAGGTGGTGGTGCGTCGCTACAGCCGTCTGCGAGACGAGGGGGAAGAGCTCCCTGACCTCATCATCACCGATGGTGGCAAGGGACAAATGGGCGTGGTGCGAAAGGCGCTCGACGAAGTGGGTGTCGAGATACCGATCCTAGGTCTCGCCAAGGACGACCGCCACCGAACCAGTGAGGTGCTCTATGGAGATCCGCCTCAGGTGATCGGTATTATGCAGCGGGGGCAGGTCTTTCACCTCCTGGAGAGGATCCAGAATGAGGTGCACCGCTTCGCGATCACCTTCCACCGAAATGTCCATGCTAAGAAGTCGATCTCCTCTGAGCTTGACGCCATTGCCGGTATCGGCCCCGCCACTCAGAAGAAGCTGATCCGCACCTTTAAGTCGGTGAAGCGGATCCGTGAGTCTGTCTCATTGGACGAATTGACAGAGGCTATTGGTCCCGCCAAGGCGCGCCTCGTCTGGGACTACTTTCACCCCGACAGCGAGGCCTGACGCCCTCTCAGCACGCCTGAGGCCACACTGCTTTTTGGTTTCTCCTCCGTCCCGACCTCTTATTTCTCCTAAAGTGGTATCTTTGGTCTATGAGAGCAGTTATTCAGCGTGTGAGCGAGGCGTCCGTGACGGTCGATGGGTCAGTGATCTCGTCGATCGGTTCCGGGATGCTGGTTTTACAGGGAGTGGAGGTTGGCGACACCGCCGAGGATATGGACTACTTAGTCCGCAAGATCATTGCCCTGCGCATCTTTGATGACGAGGAGGGGGTGATGAATATGGACATCAAGTCCGTTGGCGGGGAGATCCTGCTAGTCAGCCAATTTACCCTCTTGGCTTCGACGAAGAAGGGTAATAGACCCTCCTACATCCATGCAGCGAAGGGACCCAAGGCAGAGCCATTCTACGACCTTATGGCGCAGGCTCTTTCTGCAGAACTCGGGTCAGAGGTGAAGAAAGGGATCTTCGGGGCCGATATGAAGGTCCGGCTGCTCAATGATGGCCCTGTGACCATTTGCATAGACTCGCGAAACAGATGACCGACACATCCAGCCTGACACTTAGAGAGGTCCAGACCATAGTCGACCTGTGGATCCACGACTACGGGGTCCGGTACTTTTCGCCTCTTACCAATATGGCGCAGCTCACGGAGGAGGTGGGCGAGGTGGCGCGCGTAATGGCTCGAACCTATGGGGATCAGAGCGCGAAGTCCACGGACGATCTCTCCAAGGAGCATCTAGCAGACGAACTCGCTGATGTCCTCTGGGTCCTCGCCTGCATTGCCAACCAGACCGATTGTGATCTAACGGAGGCCTTTGAGAGGAATATAGCTAAGAAGACAGCTCGAGACAAATTCAGACATTTATCCAATCCCAAATTATACAACCATGAGTCATAATCACCACGACAACGACTTCTTCCCCTCGCAGGACAAGTACAGTGAGGCCTTCGGGAAGTTTACCTTTGACCTCAGCATGGAGGAGGTCACGGCTAAGGTGCAGGAGTGTGTCGACAAGCACTATAAGGAGCTTGATACCAGAGATAATATCAACCTTATCCACAGTATGATCGACCTCACCTCGCTCACCTCTGAGGACAGCGAGGATAAGATCTATAAGCTGACTCAGCAGGTCAATAAGCTGGATGACGACCACCCTGACATTACCCCGGTGGCGAGTATCTGCGTCTACCCCAACTTCGCGCAGGTGATCAAGGAGAACCTCTCCGTCGAGCAGTGCCACATCACCTGCGTGGCTGGTGGCTTCCCCTCGTCTCAGACCTTCCCCGAGATCAAGGTGGCTGAGATCGCCCTGGCTATCCACGACGGGGCGGAGGAGATCGACGTAGTACTCCCTGTGGGCCCCTTTCTTGCCGGTGACTACGAAACCGTCTGTGACCAGCTTCAGGAGCAGAGACAGGCCGCGAAGGATGTGATCCTTAAGGTGATCCTCGAGACCGGAGCCCTCCAGACGCCCGAGAATATCGTTAAGGCATCCATCCTCGCCCTTTTCTGTGATGCTGATTTCATCAAGACATCTACCGGCAAGGGGTACCCCGGTGCCACGCCCGAGGCGATATACATCATGGCCTCTATCGTCAAGCAGTACTACGATCAGTTCGGCCTCAAGAGAGGGATAAAGGCAGCCGGTGGCGTGCGTACGACCGAGGAAGCACTCAGGTACCTCTGTATCCTCAAGGAGGTTCTTGGTGACGAGTGGCTGACCCCCGAACTCTTCCGCTTTGGCGCCACCTCCTTAGAGGCTGACACGCTTAAGCATCTCCTCTGATCTAAAGTCAGAAATCTACAGGTTCGCAAAGCTCCGCTTCGTCAGCTTTGTGAACCTTTTCTTTTTTCCTCATACGCTACTTTCGGTCTAGTTTATCCGTTTTCACGTATGGCCGTATACCTTATCCAATGTGAGAAAAGTCGCTTCTAATCGGGGTGAGAACGGGACTTTCTGCTATCTTTGTGACTATGAAAGTACTCACGAAATCGACCTTTGCCTCATCCATTGAGGTATACCTCCCTCTGTCGAAGAGTGAAGGTATTCGCTCATTGATCTCCTGTTACCTCCTTCGGCGGGGTAGGGGAGTCAATTATATGCCCCATAGGGATCTCTTGGGTACCGATGCCCCGGAGGACCTCTACACCATCTACGATGGTCTTCAGGCGCTTCTCTCCGGTCAGTCCGATATACGGCTCACAGCCTCTGCGAGTGTCGCTCGGTTCCTCTTGGCGCTTGCTGCTGTAGAGCGTCGGCAGACTACCTTTCACCTCACCGATCCGCAGCTGCTCCGTCGCCCTATGGGTCCGCTCCTCGACTATCTACAGAGTTGTGGCGTTACGATTGATCGTACGGACGACCGATGGATTGTCGATGCGCGACGCCAAGTAGTTCCACGTGAAACAGAATTAGACGCAAAAGCGTGGGAATCAAGTCAATTTATCTCTGCGATAATCTATTTTGCGGTAGCTCAAAACTACCCTGTGAGTATCCGGAGGCAGCATTTTGATCCCAGCTCAAGGTATATCTCCCTGACTATAGACTCCCTTCGTCAGATAGGTGTGGATCTCTCTTGGGAAGGGGATCGGATTAAGTTTGAGCCCTCTCGGAAAACAGTTTCGACTGCTCTCGATTCTTATGATCTGACCCTCCCTTCCGATTACTCCTCCGCTGCCTTTTGGCTGGAGTTGCAAGCCCTCCATCCGGAGATCCAAATGGTGGTTTTGAAGGAGCTGAATCCTAATTCATCCCATCCGGATGTCCGTGTGCTTAACTTTTTTGGACCATTTCTGGATGTCGTCGCGACTGATCACTCTGTGCGACTGACGCGACGTAAAGAACCGATAGGGGTAGACCGGCCATTAAGTTTTGAACTGTCTCAAAATCCTGATCTCTTTCCTGCTCTCTTTGCCACAGTGATTGGCTTAGAGGTGCCTGCCACTTTTACGGGACTATCCTCACTATTCTACAAGGAGTCGGATCGTCTCAGCGCTTCCCTCTCTATAGCCTATGATCTTGGCTGGTCCACAGAGTCGTTTCTTTCCCCATCTTCTGACAGCGTTACCTACTTGGGCGTTCCACGTGAAACAGCCCCCGATAGTGTGACGCTCGATCATAGAGGGGATCACCGCTTGGTTATGGCCTTTGGCGTCCTTGCAACTGCACTGGAGGGGACGCAGGTGATGGTACCGGATGATGTCGCCGTGACGGCACGGAGTTATCCCCACTTTTTTACCGACATTTGCGGGCAAGCCCGTTGAACTTATGATGAAGAACAGACGTCGATCTCCCTGGCTCCACCTCTCTCTCCTGATAGGCGGAATGATTGCCATAATCTACGGATGCGCCAATAGGGTGGCCCCGGATGGCGGTCCCTATGACGACCAGCCCCCGAAGCTCGTCCGGAGTCATCCGGCGGCTCGAGAGCTCAATGTCTCGTCGCAAAAGGTGTCCCTCTGGTTTGACGAATTTGTCACCGTCAAGGACCCGCTCAAGAAGATCATCGTCTCCCCGCCTCAGCTGCAGCAGCCGGAGATCATCTCTTATGGGAAAAAAGTGGTGGTCAGCCTCAAGGACACCCTCACGCCCAACACCACCTACACGATCGACTTCACCGATGCGATTGTCGACAATAACGAGGGCAATCCGCTGGAGAACTTTTCCTTTGCCTTCAGCACAGGGGATCGAATCGACACCATGGAGATCGCAGGGGCGGTACTTAACGCACGTACGCATGAGCCTATGCAGGGGCTCCTCGTCGGTCTCCATCCCGACACCGCCCCGAGGAGTGCCTTCCACGACACCACGTTCCTCCGCACCAGTCGCACGTCCGACAAGGCGAAGTTTGTGATCCGCAACGTCCGTGAGGGACGCTATCACGTCTATGCCCTCAAGGAGAGCGACGGAAACTACCGCAACGATATGGTGGGGACCGAGGGCGTCGCTTGGCTCGATAGTGCCGTCCTCACCACTTGCAAGCCCGACATTCGCCCCGACACCCTATGGGTCGACTCGCTCACCATAGACACCATCAAGCAGGTCCCCTTCACCCACTACTACCCCGATGATCTTGTCCTGCTCTACTACGAACCGAGCGACCCGAAGCGCTTCCTAAAGAAGCGAGAGCGCCCCGCCCCCTACCAGCTCAGGCTCACCTTCAACGCGCTCCCTGACAGCACCATCAGGCTCGCCCGGGTTGACTCCCTCGCGCTGCCGACCGACACGATGAAGCCCCCTTACGTCATGGACAAGAGTAAGGATGGCATTGTCAGCTTCTTCTTCACCGACACCACATGGAGTGCCCACAGTACCTTTGCGCTCACCTACCTCTCCGTTGACAGTCTCGGCCTCCCCGCCTACAAGAGCGACACCCTGCGCATCGCCTATAAGGTGCCCAAGATCGATAAGGAGGAGAAAAAGCGGAAGACTGCCGAGAGCGACTCCACAGCCATCGCTCCGACTGCCGAGAGTCCCTTCTCCATCAAGATTGAGCACAAGGGCAAGGGCGGCATCTCCGACTCGATCCTATTCGCCTCGACCCTCCCGATCGACACATCAATGCTCCGCGCCTTCGCCCTCTACGACGCCAAGGACTCGATCCTCCAGCCGATACGGATCGATACCATCACATTCTTTGACGGAAGCGTCACCTCAGGACTGATCAGCGCCCGCCTAAGCTATGGCGGTCAGTACGAGCTCCATGTCGACAGCGCCGAGATTGTCGACATCTATGGCCACCGACTCGACAAGACCTGTCTCTTATACACATCTGACGCTGCCGACGAAACCTTATGGG
>CAMXXM010000044.1 GCA_947253195.1 uncultured Porphyromonas sp. | reverse complement strand
GCCACGGAAGGAGCACCAGACCCAGCAAGGAGTAGATCAGAAATTGCTTTGCCACAATATATAATGTATGAGTATCTGTCTCTTTGCGACAAAGGTACCGAGGCGGTTATACCTTGCCGTTACGCTCGTGTGACAATGCTGTTACGGAAGAGGGGTGATCCCTCCGGGATCGGCAGTCGGGCAGCACCGGGCGGGGGATAGCACCCCGTGAGGGGTGCCCTCTCCCTAAGCATCGGTTACCGCTTCGTGGGTGACCGATCTGCAGCGCTCCCCATCGGCCCCGATAGGGCGTCACCGAAAATCCCCTCCTTACAGGCAAATTTCTAATACCGATATTAGGCAACACTAATATCGGTATTAGAAAACTCTAATATCGGTATTAGGAAAACCTCTCATCGGACGGGGTGCACTGCAGCTAAATCGGGGGGATCCTCTCCACCGGTCCGACCGGTATGTCGGTATGTGAAGATCAATTAATAATGGTACCTTTGAAGCGTCAAAAAAGGACATCAACTCGTGGCACACGTGAGGGACTTACAAAGTCAAGATATGATACTGAGAGCTACCGGATCTCATTGTGAGGGTCGGTATGCCTGTGTCACAAAGAGGTCTCTTTTCTGCGGGGTCGTGCCGTATGATTCATCAGACTCTCACTTCGCCATCCTCTAAATGGAGAGCCATCAGGAGAATAATAAGCGCATCGCCAAGAATACGATCGTCCTCTACGTGAGGATGATCTTCGTTCTTCTTGTCGCTCTCTATACGTCTAGGGTCCTCCTGGATGTCCTCGGGGTGGAGGACTATGGGGTGTACAACGTGGTTGGGGGTGTGGTGACGATGCTGGGCTTCTTCAATGGTGCAATGGTCTCATCGACCCAGAGATTCTTCTCCTTCGCCATTGGGCAGGAGGACGTTGAGCAGCTTAACCGAAACTACTCTACCATCCTCCTCATCCAAGGTGGTCTCGCCTTGCTTGTCATCCTACTTGCCGAGACAGTCGGGCTGTGGTTCGTAAGAACCTACTTGGTTATTCCCCCTGAGCGTATGAGTGCAGCGCTCTGGGTCTACCACTTCGCGGTTTTCTCCTTTGTCCTGTCGATGCTTCAGGTTCCCTTTACTGCACTGATCATCACGCACGAGCGGATGAATGTCTACGCATTCATCAGTATTGGCGACGTGGCACTTAAGCTTCTGCTCGTGCTGATATTGCCCTATCTCCACTTCGATAAGCTGATAAGCTATGCCGTCCTGCTCTTCTGTGTGGCACTGATCACTTGCTCCGCTTACGTGCTCTACTGCAAGGTGCGCCTTAGGTATGTCAGGGTGATCAAGCGCTTTGACCGCAACCTCTTCCGTGTACTGCTCAGCTATATGGGGTGGAATCTATGGGGTAACTCTGCTGCGGTCATCATGGGGCAGGGGATCAATATCCTCCTGAATATCTTCTTCGGTCCGGCTGTCAATGCCGCCCGCGCCATCGCCTATCAGGTCCAAGGGGCACTCAATCAATTGGTGGCCAACTTCCAACTTGCCCTCAATCCGCCCATTGTCAAGAGCTATGCTCGTGGGGAGATGGACTATATGCACCGCCTTATCATCAGTGGATCAAAGCTTTCTTTCTTCTTGTTGTTTCTCTTTGCTGTCCCTGTTGGCTTAGAGACCCCTCTTATACTCTCCATCTGGCTCAAGGAAGTTCCTCTGCATACAGTCTTATTCACTAATCTCATTCTCATAGTGGGGTGTATTGACTCTCTGTCCGGCACCCTAATGACAGCCGCTCAGGCAAGTGGGAAGATTAAGAAATATCAGATGTTTGTAGGGTTGCTCCTCATACTAAATCTGCCTGTCTCGTATGCGGTTCTGAAGCTTGGAGGATCCCCCGAGTCCACAATGGTGGTAGCGGTGGTTATATCGCTAATAGCCCTATTCGTTCGGCTTTGGATTATTAGTCCCCTTGTGCAAATGCCTGTGCTCACATATTGCCGAGAGGCTCTGATACCTGTTGTCCTTACTAGTATCCCCTCCGTTGCTTTGGGATATGGAGTGAGGAAATGGCTTGGGGGAGACGATTTGCTACATGGTATACTGGTTATGCTCCTTAGTTTTGCAATAAGTGCTACATTTGTTTACTTGCTGGGATTGTCCCAGCATGAGAGGCGGATTGTGCGTAGTAGGATTGGGAAGAACAAATGAACTCTAAGATTAGTCAAATCGTCAAGTCAGGGCTCTGCTCAGGGTGTGGGGCTTGTGTGGCGTTAAATCCCGATGGAATCAAAATGAAGTGGAGTGATGACGGGTTTCTTGTGCCACAACTGACCGGCAACTACGCTCCACGAGGAGAAGAGAAAGTATGTCCCTTCAACCCACATCCCGATGATAGTGTCAGGACAGAAGATGAGCTGGCGATGGAGTTTCAAGGAGACCTTACTAAGTCCGCACCTCGTATTGGACAATTGGTAGATACATACGTAGGTTATAGCAAGGATTATCGCTTGACTTCCTCCTCGGGAGGATTGGCCACCTACTTCTCGGAGAGTCTCTTGAGGGGCGGATATGTTGATGCTGTGGCTTCCGTACATCCGTCTGATGATCAAGAAGGCAGGTTTGAATTCGCTTTTACCACTGATCCAGGAAAAGTTGTCAGAGCATCAGAGACCAAGTATTTTCCCGTTACTTATGCCGAAGTGTTGCAGAGGATACGTAACTTCAATGGCAGGGTAGCCATTACAGGAGTGGGGTGTTTCATTAAGTCGATTAGACTCTTGCAACACTATGATCCCATCTTTCGCGGAAAAATAGTCTTCACTATAGGGATCATTTGTGGGGGACTAAAAAGTGCGTTTTTTTCTGATTACTTAGCCGATAAAGCCGGCTCACATCACGACTATCTCTCCCCTCGTTTTCGAGTCAAAGATCCCAGCTCGACAGCTAACGATTACTCTTACCAGTGCATTGACAAGAGGACAGATAACATTAAAAAGATCAAGATGAGGACTGTCGGAGATATGTGGGGATCGGGCTACTTCAAGTCCCTTGCCTGCGATGTCTGCGATGATGTCACAACTGAGCTGGCAGACGTCTCTCTTGGTGACGCATGGTTGCCAGAGTATCAAAACGATGGTAAAGGACAAAATGTAATTGTCACCAGGAGTAAACTGGCTGACGACTTGATAAGAGAGGGAATCCGCTCACGTAGTCTCGCCGTTACCCCTTTGCCACTTAGGGACTTCTTAAGATCTCAGAGGGGCAGTTTCAATCATCGGCATATCGCTCTGAAGTATCGTCTCGCTGTGCTTCATAGTAAAGGGGTGGAAACGCCACCGAAGAGGTATGATGTCCAAGATATTTCGTGGCGCTTTAAGCTTGTTCAAAATTGTCGTATGAAGACCCGGTCTCAAAGTTTGAAGGTCTGGAGGGAAGTACGTAATGCAGAAAGTTTTGAACGTAAAATGTCACCCTTAAAGAATAGGCTTCGAATACTGACAGAGCTTTATCATATCGATCGGCTGCCCGGTCGCATTAAACGCAAGTTGGGACTCAAAAGGTAAAGTACAATGTCGAAAGTAGCGATACTCACTCAGCCCTTGGGACCTAACTATGGGGGAATCCTGCAGGCATTTGCACTGCAGCATATCCTGCGGGAGATGGGACACCAGCCGATTACCGTCGACAGGAGAGGTAACCGAAGTCGCATTCGAGCAACGGCATCCCTTGCTAAGGGGGGGCTTTTGTGGCTGACCGGTAGGAAGAGGCGGATTAGACAGTGCCCCTCTTCTAGGGAGAGTGAGACAATCTACCAGCACACCAACCGCTTTGTCTCGGAGCATATTACTACAAGTGTCCCGATCGCCACTACAGATCAGCTTAGGACCTTCGCAGAGGAGGAGGGATTTGACGCCTACATCGTGGGTAGTGACCAAGTCTGGCGAAAAGCATACTCCCCATGGATGCCTAATTACTTCCTCGACTTCCTACCCGAAGATTCTCCAGCTAAGCGTATTGCCTATGCGGCTTCCTTTGGCATTGGTATATGGGAGTTTACAGAGGCAGAGACGCAGCTCTACTCCCGACTGGCTAAGCGTTTTGATCTTATCTCTGTCCGCGAGGATAGCGCAGTCGGTCTGTGCAGGGAGCATTTGGGAGTAGAGGCGACCCATGTGCTTGACCCGACAATGCTGGTGGACCGGTCAGTCTATGAAGAGTTGGCGATGAGTAAGTATGCCCACCCCAGTAAGGGCGACCTCTTTTGCTACATACTTGACCGCACACCGGAGAAGAGTCGGCTGGTCAGAGAGACTGCAGAGGAGCGAGGACTAACGCCCTTTGAGATTTTACCAAGGGAGTACCGGAGCATGCCCCCACGTGCAGACCTCAGCACCGTGGTGATGCCTCCTGTCGAGCAGTGGCTCAGGAGCTTTATGGATGCCGAGTTTGTCATCACAGACTCCTTCCATGGCACGGTCTTCTCCATCCTCTTTGAGAAGCCCTGTGTCGTGATCCAAAACTCATCTCGAGGTAACGATCGCTTCCAGTCGCTACTGAAGATGCTCAATGTCCCTCCCGAAGGTACCGGCCAATTCCTTGATTTTCGAAGTGACGAGATCTCAGATCACTTAGATGAACTAAGACATCGCTCATTACGCCTACTATCCCAGTCAACCTCAGAACCAACCCATTTACAGAAGCTCTAAATGGATACTACATCTCAGACGCGAAAAGAGGCTCCTTTCTTCTCTATCGTCATACCGCTCTATAACAAG
The DNA here is from genome assembly GCA_947253195.1 of uncultured Porphyromonas sp. Taxonomy (GTDB): domain Bacteria; phylum Bacteroidota; class Bacteroidia; order Bacteroidales; family Porphyromonadaceae; genus Porphyromonas_A. The sequence continues at coordinate 4,051 of CAMXXM010000044.1, read as the reverse complement.
GAGAAAAATATAGGCAGCACCATAGACTCGGTTCTCAATCAGACGTTCAGTGATTTTGAATTGATTGTCGTTGACGATGGCTCTACGGATAGAAGTGCTGAAATAGTAGCCTCTTATGATGATCCCCGGATTCGTCTTATCAAGAAGGAGAATGGAGGTGTCTCTTCCGCAAGAAATAGAGGAGTTAAAAGTTCAGTTGGACACTATCTCTACTTCTTGGATGCAGATGATATTATGGTAGCTGAGTGCTTGGAAAAATTCGATGAGTTAGTTGAGATGTTTCCTAGCTACAATGTTTATGCTTCTAACTTCTTTATGTATCATGTTGGTAAGTCGGAAGAGCCTTTTCTCCCTGCTAAGAGTGAGTGTTTCCTAATAGTAAACCCATTTAGATCTATGCTTAATGGTGATCTGTTTTTGAGAGTTGGTAACAATATTATAAATAGGAACTATGCAGTAAACTTTAGATTTGATGAAAAAATTTGCATCTATGAGGATCTCGATTATTATTTGAGAATAATTGAGAGTCAATGTTTACCCTACACTCCTTTGTGTTTGTATCGATACTGCATTGATAATGTGATGCTGAGTGTGAGCCTTAAGCGTATTGATGAACACTTTGCCTATTATGCGGATCTGAAAGCGGGGTCATACGAACATCGACAAATTAATGCTAACAACGTGGTAGTTACTATATTGGCTAAGCTTAGAGCAGGGAGAGTGTGGGATGCTTTTATTCTGCTTTATAGACATAAAAGTAGCTTTCCAACCTTGTTTCGAATTACACTGGAGCGACTCCTCAAAAAAATAGAGACAATGGCTTATTGAGTTTGTGTTTTGTTTCTTATGACTACTATTACTATAAGAGGTATCAGCCCGGGTGTTACATCCATTGAGAAGGGATTGTTTTATTTTGCCATTATAGATATCCTCTTTCTCCCCTATTCGCCAGTTCTAGCCATGACTAACTCACAGATAATAGTTTTTCTATGGCTAGTGATTAGGCTGTTAAGTACTGGACGATCCATTTTAGACAAAAGAAGCAGTATGGTGTTTTGTGTTTTTTTATTGTTTGTCATTACGTGTACAGCGACCTCCTTCTTGTTTATCCCTCCATTCTATCTTTCACAAGGGGTCAGAGAAAATGTTTTACGCGCATTACAATTGATTAGTTCTTTTGGGTATCTTTTTTTCTTTGAGTACGTACTAGAAAGGGTGACGATAAGATGGGATGTCATTTTGTTTTCATTTGTGATCTATGCCGGTCTATGGGCAGTTATCTATCTGTATGACTTTACTGCTTTTCTCTCATTAAAACGTGTTTTTAACCCGTATGATTCCTTTATCGGTTTCTTGTCTTCTGAAGAGGGCTATGATTATCGTTTTAGTTTTATTTGGACCGATCCAAATAATATTACCTACGCTATCGCTGGTGTTATGGTTTTTTTGATTACTTGGAAGCACTATACTATTTTGCCTATCACATTGATCACAGTGTGTGTGTTACTAGTTTGCGTGTCAAGCAGAAGCACTGGCGGTTGGCTCTCTCTATTGTTTGCATCGATTGTCCTTTTTTACACTCAGATTAGTGATCCCGTTGCGAGGAACCCACTAAAACGAGTTTTGGTGTTTTCAGCTTTTGTTCTTGTTTTTATTGCCACATTATACGTCGCCTTTACTTTTGTGTTTCCGCAAGATGCGATAGATCAATCTATTAGCAGATTCAATTCTAAGGGCGATGATGCATCTCGCCTTGCAATATGGCGTAGATTGTTTGAGGACAAGGCGGATTTGCTGCCAATGTATTTGGTTTATGGAACTGGTTATCAGGTTTATGTTAATGGTTCCCCGTACAATGTACACAATGGACATTTTCTTCTTATTATCGCTTACGGTATGATTGGATACATTGCATACATGTTACTTTTGTTCAGGAAGCCCAAGAATGTTGGTTTACTAGGATATGCCTTTTCGGTACCATTTATACTTGCTATTACGATAAATACATATATCGGTGAAGCAAAGGCTGTAGGATTAATGATGTTTCTAATAGCAATTATGAGAACTCAAGCCGGAAGTTTATCAATCAATGGCAAGGTCCACAAATGACTAAGCAAAGTCATATCCATTATATTGGTTACTATACAAGTCTGAGTAATCCTAACGATTTCATTGTGTTCCCTTCATGCAACGGGAAAATGGATTACATCGTACGTTGTCTCACTCAGTGTGGTTATACGCTTTCAATCCTATCATTGGGTGAATCCACTACCACTTGGTCGCTACCGAAAAGTAATGCTATTGGAAGTGTATTTATTACTTATGTCGGGACTATACCTCGTGCGCTCAAAGGGGTAGGTAAGATAGTGGCTAGACTTTATCTGTTACTTCAGCTCGTCACTTATCTTCTTACCAAGCCTAAAAAGGCTGATAAGGTGATTGTTTATCATTCGACTGCCATTGTCAAGGCGATTAGGATGGTGAAGAGAATAAGACCCTCTCTTGATATCATTTATGAAATAGAAGAGATATATGCTGCTGCTTATGGTCAAGATGATTCGCATATTAGGTCAGAATTGATGACAACTCTTTTTACTACTAAGTATATCGTGGTCAACGACATATTAGTTGGGAAGATAAAGTGTCTCGTTCCAGAGGCAAAAGTTGTGCCCTGTTATGGTAACTTTAGTTGTAATGCTCCCTTGGCTCCTTTTGGGAATACAACAAAGGATGAAGTGGTAATAGTGTATGCAGGAATTATTGGTCTCGAAGATTCTGACGTCTACTTAGCGATTGACGCGATGAGGTATCTCCCAGACACTTATCAGCTTAAAATAGTTGGGTATGGTTCAGAATTCGCCATTAATCAGCTTCGCCGAAGAATTGAAGGATCCAGTAATGTGAGATATGATGGTATGTTGCAAGGGAAGGAGTATAGCGACTACCTTGTGTCCTGTGATATCGGGATATCCCCGAGGCGTCTACTAGATAAATTGTCTGACTATACATTTCCCTCAAAGGTTTTGGTTTACTTCTCCCATGGTCTTGCGACAGTTTGCAGTAGAATTAACTGCGTGGAGAACTCTAAATTAGGCCCCTTTGTCAATTTCATAACCGATTTGACGCCTATGGGTGTAGCTCAAGCTATTATAAAGGCTTCCGAAAAGCAATCTGATCCTTCCTTGAATGTTCGGGTTGTTTCTGAGCTAGATCATACTTTCAAAAAATTATTGGTACATCTTTTGAAATGATACTAGTAGATTCTGTTTATGTAAATAATGGTGGTGGTAGGATTCTGTTGGACTACTTAGTCCGATCTCTTGTTTCATACGATAATGTTTATTTCCTTTTTGATGAGAGATGTATCGGTTCTTATGACTATATCCCAAGTTGTCGTAGGTCTTTTCTGAAGGCATCCTTGTATGGACGGGATCGTTTTTATCGTGAACATAATGATGTTTTTGATTTCGTATTATGTTTCGGTAATCTCGCTCCTACCCAACGTATTCGGGCTAAGGTGTTCACCTACTTCCATCAGCCTCTATATCTCAATGTCCCTTTGTCGGTTCCCTTCAAGTCTCGCGCATTGTTTCGCTTAAAAGCGTTTGTTTTTGGACTGTTGCTCAGAAATACAGATTACATATTAGTGCAAAGTCCCAATATGGCGAAGCTCTGTGAGTCAAAATTCCCTTACGCGAAAGGAAAGATGATGATTCTGCCCTTCTATCCGAATGATGACTTAAAAGATTACGGAATGCATTCAAAAGGAAATTTGATCTATGTTAGTAGCGGGGCTGCTCATAAGAATCACTTTACCCTTATTGGTGCATTTTGTGATGCGTATGACGCTCTTGGATATGGTCGTCTCACACTGACGATCTCAAAAGGGTCTAATCCTAAGCTCGAGGAACTTATTCGGCATAAAGTGGATCTGGGCTACCCCATTAGAAATATTGGATTTGTAGATCGCGACAGGTTGATAAATGAATATAACGATTCGGAGTATCTCATTTTCCCATCCCTTGAGGAAAGCTTTGGGCTAGGATTAGTT
>CAMXXM010000043.1 GCA_947253195.1 uncultured Porphyromonas sp. | reverse complement strand
CCCTTGAGGTAGACCATCCGCATGATGATATTGAGGTAGGTGAGGGGATTGATGTAGGCGATCACCTTGCTCCACCACGGCATCGTGCTGATGGGGGTGAAGAGTCCACTGATGATGAAGAAGATCATCACCGAGAAGAGCTCCATAAACATCGCCTGCTGGACCGACTTGGCAAGATTGGCTACCGCCACACCCTGGAAGGCGATCACCCCCGAGAAGAGCAGAGCCCCGAGCAGTATCAGGAGGTAGCTCCCCACCGGAGCGAGCCCGTAGATGAGGTAGATCAGCAGCGTGCCGAGGAGCGTGGTGCTGATGCCGATGAGCCAGTAGGGGAGCACCTTGGCGACGATATAGGTGCTGCTGCGGAGGGGGGAGAGATTGATCTGGGTGATGGTGCCCACCTCCTTCTCGTGCGCCAGTCCGATGGCAGGGTAGATGCCGCAGAGCATCGTCAAGACCATCACGAGGATCGCCGGCAGCATGTAGTACTTGTAGTTGAGCGTCGGATTGTACCGGTCGAGCATACGGATCTCCACCGGTCGGCCGCTGCCTGCCGCGAGCCCCGCCCTCTCCGTCAGGATCTCCTCGGAGGTGTCAGCGATGAGTCCGCTCATACGATTCATCGCCATGACGGCGTTGGTGCTATTGACGGCATTGGCGATCAGTCGCACAGAGGCGTGGTGCGACAGCTCCATATCGCGGGAGAAGTCGGGCGGGATCACGAGGATCGCATCCGCCCTATTCCGGTCCACCGCCTCGTACGCCGGCTCCTCGGAGGAGTAGACCCCGACGAGGTCGATGTCGGGTGAGGCGTCAACCTTCTGCAGAATGAGCTGTGCCTGCGCTCCGGCGGGGTCGTGGTTGACGACCGCCAGGTCAAGGTGGCGGAGGTTGAAGTTGATCACCCAGGGCGTCAGACCGATCATGATCGTGGGGAAGAGGAAGATCATCGTCAGGAGGATCCTGTCGCGAGCGATCTGCTTAAACTCCTTCTCCAAGAGGTATCCAAAGGCAGTACTCATCTCAGGCGGGGCTTGACGTTACGGATGGCGAGGGCTATCGTGAGGATGGCGAAGAGGACGAGCACCAGCAGCTCCACCCATATGGCGGTGAGTCCGGTGCCCTGGATCATCAGCTTGCGCATCGAGGTGATGTAGTAGGTGGCGGGGATGGAGCGGGAGATCCATCGGAGGACGAGTGGCATATTCTCCACCGGGAAGATCATCCCCGAGAGGAGCATCGTCGGCATCATCACGCTGAAGCCGGTGAGGATCGTCGACTCCTTCTGCGACTGGACGAGGCCGGAGAGGAGGAGACCAAAGGCGAGACTGAAGAAGGTGAAGACAAGCGTCACGAGGAGGATCAGGGCGAGGGATCCACGGATCGGCACTCCGAGGACAAAGCGGGAGATGACGAGGATGATCGCAATGATGATGAGGGAGACGGCGAGGTAGGGGACGGTCTTGGAGAGGACGATCGTGGTGGGGCGAGCCGGGGTGGTGAGGAGGAGCTCCATGGAGCCCTGCTCCTTCTCCCGCGCAATGCTGATGCTGGTCATCAGCGTGCAGATGACGAGGAGCACCAGCCCCATCAGTCCGGGGACGAAGTTGTACGCGGAGACGAGCCCGGGATTGTAGAGCATCTGAGGTGTGATCTTGATGCTGTAGGGGATCCCCTCACCGTCGGTGTGGCGGCTAAGTTGGTCGGCGATGAATTGCCGGGCATAGGCGTCCCGGATACTCCCCATGGCGGGGTCCGACACGTCGGCGATCACCTGCAGACCGGTCGGCAGCCCGGTGAGGAGGTCCCGCTCAAAGTGCTCCGGCACCACGATCGCGAGGTCGATCTCGCCCGCCTTCATCATCTGCTCCGCCTCCTCGCTGTCGGCGAGCATCCCTCGGTAGAGGAAGGTGGTATTGCCCTCGAGCGCCTCCGCCAGTTGCTCACCGGTCTCATCGGTCGAGTGGTCGATGATGACGGTGCGGATGTCGGTGACATCCATATTCATCGCGAAGCCAAAGAGAAGCATCTCCGTGATCGGCATGGCGATGAGGATCAGGAGCGTCAGCGGGTCACGGAAGATCTGCTTCCACTCCTTGATGATAAAGGCGCGCATCTGTGAGCCTCCGCGCTGTGGGGCTCTCCCTCTCTCTCCTCGTCTCATCGCTTCCCTTGCTTCGTGATGGCGGAGAAGAGGCCGCCCATGTCGGGGACTCCCTCGGCAGCCTTCAGCTCCGCCGGTGTGCCGAGGACGCGGATCTCGCCATCGACCATGATCGAGACCCGGTCGCAGTACTCCGCCTCATCCATATAGTGTGTGGTGACGAAGACGGTGATCCCGTCTACGTAAGCGACGCGGTAGATCAGCTCCCAGAAGAGCCGTCGCGTCAGAGGGTCGACCCCACCGGTTGGCTCATCGAGGAAGACCACCTCGGGCCGGTGAAAGATCGCTGAGGCGAAGGCGAGCTTCTGCTTCCACCCGAGCGGCAGGTGACCGGCGCGGGTGTGGCGGTACTCCTCGAAGTCGAGCTGCCCGAGGAGCTCATCCGTGCGCTCCCTGATCGCCCTCTTTTTCATCCCATAGATAGCGGCGTAGAGCCGGAGATTCTCCTCCACCGTGAGGTCGGGGTAGAGGGAGAAGCGCTGGCTCATCACACCGATGTGCTGCTTGATCCGCTCCCCCTCGCGGAGGATGTCGTGTCCGGCGACGGTGCCGCGCCCGGCGGTCGGCTTGAGGATGCCGCAGAGCATACTGATGGCGGTAGACTTGCCGGCACCATTGGCACCGAGGAAGCCAAATATCTCGCCCCTATTGACGTGGAAAGAGATGTGATCCACGGCGGTGAAGTCGCCGAAGACCTTCGTCAGCCCCTCTACCTCTATCACCGGATCACTCATCGTCGTCTGTGGAGAGGAGGAGGAAGGCATCCTCCAGGGTGGGCTCCGTGGCGACCGGCCGACTGCCGGAGAGCAGCGGAGAGGAGGCGACATAGCTCATCAGCGCCGCCTCATCTGCCGGATCACGGAGGGTGATGTGGAAGGAGTCGCCAAAGGCGTAGACGTGCAGCACCTGTGGACAGGCCTCCAGCGTCTCGAGGGCCGCCATCCGATCGGCCGCCCCCATACGGTAGAGGGGTAGGGGAAATTGCGAGACCAGCTGCTCGGGCGTGTCGAGGGCGATGAAGTCGCCCTGCCGCATGAAGGCGACACGATCGCAGCGACTCGCCTCATCCATATAGGCTGTGGAGGCGACCACGGTGACGCCCTCTCCGGCCAGCTTACGCAACATCTGCCAGAGGTCGGCACGGCTGATTGGGTCGATGCCGGTGGTGGGCTCGTCGAGGAAGAGGACGTGCGGCTTATGGATCAGGGCACAGGAGAGGGCAAGCTTCTGCTTCATCCCTCCGGAGAGATGGGCGGCGAGGCGGTCCTCAAAGGGCTCGATGTGGGAGTATATGTCGGCGATGAGGGGATAATTCTCCTCCACGGTGGTGCCGAAGAGGGTGGCGTAGAAGTCGAGATTTTCCCGCACGGTGAGATCTCCATAGAGGGAGAAGGTGCCGGGCATATAGCCGATGTGGCGCCTCAGCTTGCGGTAGTCCAGCACCACATCGTAGCCGTCGACGGTAGCGCTGCCCTCCTGAGGCTCGAGGAGCGAGCAGAGGATCCGGAAGAGAGTGCTCTTGCCCGCCCCGTCGGGACCGATGATGCCGAAGATCTCTCCGCGGCGGACGGTGAAGGAGAGTCCTGCCGGTGCCGTGCCGACACCGACCGCCTCGCCGGCCGGGCTGCGGAAGAGCAGCTTGAGCCCCTCCGCACGGATGATGCTATCGTCCCTCACCTCCGTCATACTCACTCTGCTGTGGGTCGGAGTAGCTCGCCGTACATACTGATCTTGAGGTACCCGTCCTCATTGGGCACTCTTACCTTGACGGCGTAGACCAGCCCCGCACGGTCGTCTCGTGTCTGTACCGACTTGGGGGTAAACTCTGCCTTAGGCGAGATCCAGCTGATGGTGCCATCGTACGTGCGGCTGCCGCCCTCACCCGTGGCACCATCCACACGCACCTTGACGCTCTCCCCCACCCGGATCAGTCCGAGATCCTCACCGGTGATGTAGGCTCGGAGGATCATCTCGTCCATATTGGCGATGCGGAAGAGCGGATGACCCGCCGCAGCGAGCTCGCCCCGGTGGACGTAATTGGCTGTCACTGTGCCGGTGATGGGGGCGGTGATCACCGACCGGCGGATCATGTCGCTCACCTGCTCCACCTGCACGTCGATGGCAGACCGCTGAGCCGACACCTGTCCGCGGCTACTGGAGAGCGTCGCCTTCGTAGCGTCGATCTGCCCCTCGAGCTGGGCTATGCCGGCATCGAGGTCATCGAGCTGCTTCTTCGTCGCCACATCGGCATCGAGGAGCCGCTTGACGCGCTCCCGCTGAGAGCGCAGGTCACTCAGCTTGGCCTCCAGGGGGGCGATCTGGGTCGCCACATCTGGCGAGGAGACCGCCACACCCGCACCGGAGTGGCGGAGAGCCTCACGCTTCAGCGCCAGCTGGATGGTGTCCACGAGCCCCACCTCGGTGCCCTCCTCGAGCCGGTCGCCCTCGGCTACGTCCCAGCGGATCAGCTTACCGCTCACCTCACCGGAGACGAGGACCTCCGTCGCCTCGAAGCTCCCGGTCCCGAGGACGCTCTTATCCTCTCGACCGCAGCTCACACAGAGGAGCAGGAGGAGCGTGAGGGAGCTGTATCGTAACTCTTTTTTCATCATCACTGTCTTATCTACTTATCTCTCTATCTCCGCCAGCCGGTAGAGTGCCTCGAGGTACTCTATGCGGTGGAGGTCGGCCGTCTGCTTGGCAGCACTATACTTCGTCAGGAGCAGGAGCGCATCCCGCCGGGTCATCACGCCCTCCTCCACCTGCACGGCGGAGCGGTCGCTGATGCTCTTTCGGAGCGACACGATCTCCTCGTCGAGCCTCATCTGCTCGGCACTCTGCTGCACGCTGTGGCGCGCCTGTGCCAGCTCGGCTGAGGTCTTTTGCTCAAAGGTCTGCCGCTGCATCTCCGCCAGCTCCGTCATCCCCCGGAGTCGGGCACGCTGTGCGCCGAGACCATAGAGCTGACCGAAGGTCCACCGGAAGCTGAGCCCCACCATCCCGAAGGGGTGTGCCCCGGGCTTAAAGAAATTGGGGTAAGGATTGGAGTACATCGCCGTGGCGGTCAGCATCACCTGCGGCACCAGTCTGGCGAGGTAGCTGTCGTACGTCGCCTCTGCCTCCGCCGTCAGTGCATCGTAGTAGCGGTGCTCAGGGCGTAGCGGGGCGATCCGTCCGTCAGTGGTAGTCACCGGCTCGATCGGGGTCGGAGGCAGTGTCACCACCGTCTCCTCACCGAGGGAGAGACCGGTGTAGATCGTCAGCGCCTCCATCAGCGCACGGCGACTCTCCTGCAGTGCAGCACGATCCTGAGCCGCACGCAGCAGCTCCACACGGATCTCCTCCGCATCGGCTCGGGTAGCCACATCGCTCGCTATCGCCGCCTCCACCCGCTCCGCCTGACGGCGCAGTTCCTCGATGAGCGTTGACTGGAGGGCGGTCTGTCCGTCCACCTTGAGGAGACCGAAGTAGATCTCCGTCACCGACTTACGCACCTCCCTCAGTGCCTCCTCCGTCCGGACATCGCGCTGAGCCTGAGTGGCTCTCAGCACCCGCTCCGAGGCGGCGGCACTGCCACCATCCCAGAGGAGCTGAGCGATGGAGACACCGATGCCCCACTGCATCTTGGGGACCGAGGGGATCTTGATCTGCGAGGCGATGCTCGCCATCGTCTCATCCATCATCCCGTCCCACACCTCCTGGGTGAAGCCCATCTGCTTGAGGAAGGAGGGGATGGCCACCTGGAGCTTCTCGCCCTTGATCAGATCCTGCTTCGAGGGGTTGGGCATATCGGAGAGGTAATTGACTCCCCCGGTGAGACTGATCTGGGGGATGTAGACGTACTTCATCGCCCGGCTGCTCTCTCGGACTACCTTATCCATCACCTCACGCTGCCGGAGGAGGGGGAAGTGGCTCTCCGCCGCCGAGCGCACCTCCTCAAGGGAGATCTGCTCCGCCACCGGCTCCTGGGCGGGAGCCAAAGCCCCACCGGTAAGTAGCGCGACGGCAAAGAGGATATATCGTATATACTTGCTCATCTGTATGTAAGACTCTCTCATACTCCGACGGGACCAGCTCCCATCGGTTCCACAAATCTACAAGTTTCTCGGCACTCCCGGGGGAATATCACGCTACCCGGCAGTGTCGGGGTACCGGTCACCGTGGCGTGCGACCAATACCCCGACAAAAGCTGTAGCCCCCTCCCCGGAGACGCCATAAGTTAGTAGGGCGTCCGGCGGGCGCGATCCAGCTCCCGCTTCATCTCGCGGTCGCGGATGGCGTTGCGCTTATCGTACTCTTTCTTACCCTTGGCGATGGCGATCTCAAGCTTCGCCAGTCCCTTGCCGTTGATGAAGAGCCGGAGCGGCACGATCGTGAAGCCCGGGTCGTGCTGTGCCTCGGTGAGGTGACGGATCTCCCGCTTATTGAGCAGTAGCTTCCGGTCACGTCGCGAGCCCTCTTGGGTCCAGGAGCCAAAGGCATAAGTGCCGACATACATATTCTTGACCCACACCTCTCCGCGATCGACATAGCAGAAGCTCTGACCGAGAGAGGCGCGACCCATGCGGATCGACTTGATCTCATTACCGGTGAGGACGATGCCTGCGGTAAGCCTCTCCAGCACTTCGTAGTCATACGTCGCTCGCTTATTGCGGATGTTGACGCTCTTGCGGAAGGGGGTCTTTCCCTGCCCCTTCTTGGATGTGGATGTCTTGGCCATCGGTAGGGATCAGATCACTTTGGTATTGGACTCATCGGGCTCCGAGTTGGCTCCCGGAGTGATGAGGCGGTGTCCCTTGCCGTGCTTATTCTGGATCTCGATGCCGGGATCCTGGGCGAGGTGCTTCCGCAGCTTGGTGATGTAGACGTCCATGGAGCGGGCGTTGAAGTAGGTGTCCTCGCCCCAGATCGTCTTGAGTGCAAAGGAGCGGTCGACGGTGCTATTGGCATTGGCGCAGAAGAGCGCCAGCAGCTCCGTCTCCTTGGTCGTCAGGCTCACCGGCTCCTCATCCTTGTACTGGAGGGACTGGTGCTGCGTGTCGAAGACATAGTCTCCGATGCGGTAGAAGGCGACGTCATCGGGCTTCTTCCCCTGCACGCGACGCAGCACCGCATCGATGCGCATCGTCAGCTCAGAGGTGTTGAAGGGCTTCTTGAGGTAGTCATCTGCCCCGAGGCTGAAGCCCTCCTGCACGTCCTCGCTCAGAGTCTTGGCGGTGAGGAAGATGATCGGGGTCTCAGGATTGAGTGCGCGGATGTCCTTAGCCAGCTCGAAGCCGTCCTTCTTGGGCATCATCACGTCCAGGACGCAGATGTCCCAGTAGCGCGGGCGCTCCTCAAATCCCTGCAGCCCTGCCTCTCCGTCCTTGAAGAGGTCGGTATCATAGCCCTTCTCTGTCAGGTAGTCGGCCAGCAGTGGGCCGAGGCTCTCATCATCCTCACAGAGGAATACTTTTACTGAGTTTTCCATGATCGTTTCTTACTTATTTACTCTTACATTTATTACTCTTACTCTTGTCGGTCAGCAGCGGCAGAGTGATGACGAAGGTGGTGCCCACCCCGAGATCGCTCTCCGCATGTATGTGTCCGCCGTGCGACTTCACCGTCAGCGCAACGTAAGGGAGGCCGAGGCCAAAGCCCTTGACGTCGTGCCTATTGCCCGACGGGACACGGAAAAACCGGTCGAATATCTTCTTGAGATACTCGCGCTTGATGCCGCAGCCATTGTCCTCCACGCGGATGGTCAGGATGCGGTCGTTGCTCGCCGTATGTATCGTAATGTGCGGTGGCACATCGGGACGGCGATATTTCATGGCATTGTCGAGGAGATTAAAGATGATATTGGTCAGCTGCAGCTTGTCACCCAGCACCTTAGTGCGGGTCGCCTCGAGGTCGAGGTCGAGACTGCCGCCCGCCTCCTCCACCTTGAGGGAGTAGGTCGAGGTGGCGTCGATGATGATCTCCTCCATATCGAGCTCCGTCATCCGCAGTCGGAGACGGGAGTCGTGGCTGTCGAAGAAGGACATCTGCAGCACCTGCTCGATCAGCAGCGTGAGGCGGTAGGCCTCGGCATTGATCGACTCCAGTATGCGCGCCCGTCGATCGGACTGCGACCCGATGTCGGGGTCTGAGAGCATCTCGACGCCGAGACGTATCGTGCTGACCGGCGTCTTGAGCTCGTGGGTCATGTTATTGACAAAGTCGATCCGCATCTCATCGATCTTCTTTTGCCTAAAGAGGGTGATGATGGTGTAGATGAATGTGGTGAGCACCAGGATGCTAAAGATCACTGATGGGATCAGGAAGCCGATGGTCGACGAGATGAAGCGCGCCTGCCCGGGAAAGTATACCCTCAGGTAGTGGAGGCGCGAGGGCGGGTCATTGGTCAGCAGCGCCTGGGTGTAGATCTTATCGGGCTGATCGTCGGGGAGGCTGCCATTGGAGAAAGAGATCGTGCCCCGACTGTCCACCACCTCGTAGCGGCAGGGGATGGTGATCCCATACTTGTCGAGTGACTCCAGGAGGTACTCCTCTAGGTGCTGCCCATCGATGCGGTCGTAGATCGGTCGGTACTGCGCCTTGCGCAACCCCTCCAGCGCCACCTGCAGGAGGATCCTCTGCGTGACGCTGTCCGGCTCCGCAAAGTGGCTCCGCAGCATCCGCTCCGCCTCACGGAATCGATCACCGGGCGTGACGAAGTCGTAC
>CAMXXM010000042.1 GCA_947253195.1 uncultured Porphyromonas sp. | reverse complement strand
AGGAGAAATTTTCCCAGTACCGATGGCCCCATCCTCCGATTGAGAGAGGGGGCTTACGCTCCGCCTGAGAGGGAGGGAAGGTCCATCGAGATACCGAGGGAGAAGCGTGGCGTGAGGCGGGGCAGCTCGGCACCCGGCAGCGCAACGCTCGGCGGGACGAGGTCGTACGACACACCCGCTGAGCCGTACACTCTCAGCCCACGACCGACCGATGCGGAGAGCCTCAGCCCGGTACGCAGGTCCACCATCATCCGCTTCCTTCGCTCACCCTCCACGAGGAGGAGGTCACTCTCCGTCTCACTCCGGAGTGGCAGTGACAGTCCCACGGCACCATAGCCCGAGAGCTCTGAGGCACCTATCCGGAGTAGCCGGGCAGTCACGCCGGGGCTTACGCCTATGGCGTGCAGCTCCTGCCTGTAGTAGCCCTGCAGCCCCTGCTCTGCCAGCTCAAGCCTCTGCCAGGAGTAGGAGACCCCGAGATCGGCATAGACCCTCTCACCCACGATCGGATGCATCAGGTGAGCCTCTACCTCCAGGACCGGCCGGCGCGTGAGCCGGACCGCAGCATCCTCGTGCTCAGAGCGTGAAGAAGAGGTGAGCAGTGCCATAGGGCTCCCACCGCTTATCCCGTCGCGCCAGGTGATCAGCGCCGAGGCGAGGAGCTTGGTGGCGGGTGCGGGTCTCGGCACGACCGGCAGAGCACTCCCGCTACTGTGACCGGCTCCACCGACACGCTTCGTCGGTCGATAGGTGGCTGGGCGACCTATCTCCGGGAGAGCACTCGTCGCGAGACGAACCTCCGTGGGGCGGAGTGGCTCGAGAGGCTGGAGACTCTTGCGAGCAGGGTGACCATGAAGAACGGATGGCGAGTGCGTCTCGCGCTCCTCCGTACCCCTCTGCGCCACAGACGAGGAGGGCACCTCACGGAAGACCGGATCAGCCGGCAGAGGAACCACGCCCACCTCCGTACGAGGCGTGACGAGCCGAGCGATCAGCAGTCCAGCCACCGCTGCGACCATACTCGCTGCGATCAGGATGCCACGCGCCCGCCTCTTCCTCGGGACAAGTGCCGGCACCACAGGTGGCACCTCAGCCACAGGGAGCTCGACCCCCTTCAGCCTCTCTCTCAGAGCAGCCTCCCAGGCTCCCGGGGCGGCGCTCACTCTCTTTCTCTCTCCTTCATCCATTGCTCCAGCTTATCCTTTAGTCTCTTCTTGGCGCGACAATACTGCGATGCAGAGCTGCGCTCCCCGATCCCCAGCATCTCGCCTATCTCCCTGTGCGAGTGTCCCTCGATGGCATAGAGGCTGAATACCTGCCTATACCCCTCGGGCAGCTCCCCGATCATCTGCAGCAGCAGCTCCGGGCTGACCTGCTCGAGGAGAGACACCTCCTCGTCACTATCCTCCTCCACCGCCACCTCCGTCAGGTCATCCATCGGGCACATCCGCGCCTCGTGGAAGCTCTTGAGCGAATTGAGCGCCGTGTGGACGACGATACGCTTCACCCAGCCGTAGAGCGAGCCGTCCCCCCTGTAAGAGAAAGTTTCGGCGTGACGACACACCTTGATCATCGCCTCCTGGAGGACATCCTCAGCCTTATCTCGGTCGCCGGTGTAGCGATAGGCCACCGCCAGCAGCTGACCGGCATAGCGCCGATAGAGGAGACGAAAAGCCGCCTCCTCGTCTGACCGCAGCAGATCTGCTATCTCTCTATCGCTCATGCGTCACAGGATCCATCTACTCTCCCAACAACTCTCCTCCCGATATACTGCACCGAGAGAGTGTGCAAAGTTCATATAATATCCCGATCCGCCACCCCCTGACATCAGACTTTCCTAATACCGATATTAGTGAAGTCTAATACCGATATTGGTGACGACTAATACCGATATTAGACTTCACTAATATCGGTATTAGATTTCTTCGAGAGCGATGCAGTATTTCGAGGAGGGCGTTGTTAGGTAGGTGAAGGGGGGACGAGGCTGCCGCCTCTCTGCCCCCGGAGATTAGTTTTTTCACACCCAATAAAAAGTATCAAGACATCATGAAGTCACTACTCAAGGTCGGCGCACTCGCCACCATCACCCTCCTCACCGCTGTCGGCACCACCGGCTGCAAGGACAAGGATAAACCGGTCAATCCCGACCAGATCACTGTCACCCTCGACGCCACCGCCAAGACCATCGAGGTGGGCAAGAGCGAGACGCTTAAGGCAACCATCAAGGGGAAAAACGTCAAAGGCGTCACCATCCTTTGGCAGAGCAGCGACCCGAAGGTCGCCACCGTGGACAAGAGTGGCACCGTCAAGGGCATCAAGGTCGGCACCGCCAAGGTGACCGCCACAGCCTCTCGCGGCAAGGCCTCCGCCTCCTGCGCGATCACCGTCAAGGAAGCCAAGAAGTAACCCATACATTTATTCACCATCCCTTCTGTGCAAAAATGCTGTACCCTCCCGGTGCAGCATTTTTTGTTTGGTGGTAAAGAGGGCACCACTAGAAGAGTCTTCCACCCGAGTGAGAGCTACCATAGGAGCAGTACTGCAATTAACACTCGTGCACTTCCCCCATATAGCAGTGATGTAGAGGTTCATTTGGCATTGTTTTTCCTCAAAGGGCGCTGTTATTGTAAAAGTTTTTCGTATTTTTGTCCCCGTTGGTAAGGATTAGATACAAAACTTACACTTAACAATTAGGACCACGAAGTCAGCCACCACGGCACCCTTAAGACCTATTCTGCGAGCTATCCTCGGCGCGAGTCATCGTCTTTGAGACGACTCTCACGACAAGGGACACCTTACAGACCGGAGGGTGCAATAACCGAGACTAAGTGTCGCCACAAATATTCATCACTCAAGTAATCAGCATGAAACAGACCCTAAAAGCAAGACTGGCCTACCTCATCGTAGCCTGCCTGTGCTTATGCTCCACGGCTGCTCTCGCCCAGAAGACTGTCACGGTGACCGGAACGGTTGTCGAGACCTCCGGGGAGCCTATCATAGGTGCCACTGTGGCCGTCATTGGCCAAAGTGGACTGGGAGCAATGACCGACCTTGACGGCAAATTCACGATCAAGGGTGTCCATGAGAATGGGACCCTCCGCATCTCCTACGTAGGTATGAAGACCCAGGAGATACCACTCAATGGCAGGACCACCCTCACCATCACACTGCAGGAGAATGCCGAGCTCCTTGATGGCGTGGTAGTCACCGCACTTGGTATCAAGCGCTCTGAGAAGGCCCTGTCGTACAACGTCCAGCAGGTCGAGAGCGATCAGCTCAATACGGTCAAGGACGCCAACTTCGTCAACTCCCTATCCGGTAAGGTGGCAGGTGTAAGCATCACCCGATCCTCTGCAGGTATCGGTGGTGCGACCAAGGTAACGATGCGTGGATCCAAGTCCATCGCGGGGAACAACAACGTCCTCTACGTCGTCGATGGTATGCCCATTGGCAACCAGTCTCTCGCCGGTGATGGTAGCGAGTATGGTCGCCCCGGTAGCGGTGAGGGGATCTCGGACTTCAACTCGGAGAATATCGAGTCGATCACCGTCCTCACCGGTCCCTCTGCAGCAGCACTCTACGGAGCCGCTGCTGCCAATGGTGTCATCCTGATCAATACCAAGCAGGGTAAGGAGGGCTCCCTGAAGGTCAATTTCTCCTCCAATACAGAATTCCTCCGAGCCGGTATCATGCCTGACTTCCAGAATACCTATGGCAACAGACCGGGTAGCTACTACAGCTGGGGTGACAAGCTGGCTCAGCCATCCTCCTTTGATCCCAGGGATTTCTTCCAGAATGGCTTCAATACCATCAACTCCCTGACACTGACCGGCGGGACCAAGCAGAGCCGCACCATCGCCTCCGTGGCAAGCACTCACTCCAAGGGGATCATCCCTAATAATGAGTACTACCGTTACAACTTCAGCGGACGTAACACCGCAGACTTCCTGGACAATAGGCTTCATATCGACCTTGGGGCTGACTACATCCTGCAGGGGGATCAGAATATGATGTCCGGCGGACGCTACTTCAATCCCCTCCGCTCGCTCTATCTCTTCCCGAGAGGCGAAGACTTTGAGAACGTGAAGATCTGGGAGCGCTACAACCCCGACCGTAACATCTACGAGCAGTACTGGCCCTACGGCACTCAGGGAGAGGACTTTGAGAACCCCTACTGGATCGCCAACAAGGAGATGTTTTACTCCAAGAAGCATCGCTATATCTTCAACGCTCGGGTACAGTATGACTTTGCAGACTGGATCAACCTCGCAGGTCGTGTCCGTATAGACAATACCTACAACTCCATCTGGACAAAGCTCCATGCCACCACGCTCTCACTGCTCGCCGGTGACATCGCTGACAATCCGATGGGAAGCTTCTCGGAGACTGAGAGTCGCTTCAAGCAGACCTATGCCGACGTAATCCTCAATATCAATAAGACCTTTGGGACTGACTGGTCGCTCTCTGCCAATATCGGTAGCTCCTTCGATGACCACTATGCCACCGGAGTCTCTGTGGGCGGACCGCTTAAGCTTATTCCCAATTTCTTCTCCACCGCTAATGTCGATCCCGACAAGACCGGAGGAGGCGGGCAGTCCTACAACCGCACGCGCAATATTGCACTCTTTGCCGCAGGCGAGCTCGGGTGGCGCAATATGGTCTACCTCTCCCTGACCGGCCGCGCCGACTGGGCCTCTCAGCTGGTGGCCAATGGCAAGACTCCAGCTATCTTTTACCCCAGTGTAGGTCTCTCCGGAGTCATCTCGGAGATGGTGGAGATGCCTGACTGGTGGAGCTTCCTCAAGGTACGTACCTCCTTCACCGAGGTGGGCTCACCCATCTCCATGACCGGGATTACCCCGGGGAGCATCACGTACGAGATGCAGCCCGGTAAGGTCAATCCGATCACCATCTACCCCTTCCCCGACTTCCGCCCCGAGCGTACCCGCTCGTATGAGCTGGGTATCAACTCCCGATTCTTCAAGGGTGACCTGTCCATCGACGCGACCTTCTACGAGTCGCATACGTACAATCAGACCTTCCTCCAGAAGCTCTCCGGAGGATCGGCCTACTCAGGCTTCTACGTACAGGCGGGAGACATCCGCAATCGTGGTGTGGAGCTCTCTCTCACGGGGGGGCACACCTGGGGAGACTTTGACTTCAGGTCCACGCTCTCCTACACACGTAATGTCAATCGTGTGATGCAGCTGGTGAAGGACTACACCAATCCTATCGATGGGACGACCTTTGACATCGATGTCCTGGAGAGCCCCAAGTATATGCGTGTTGGCGACTCCATGGATGACATCTTCGTCCGCGGGATCCTCGCTAAGGACGCTGACGGCAAGCTGATCGAGGAGGGCAACGGCTACCGCATTGACCGTACCCAGCTACTCAAGGTGGGCCGCGTGACGCCTGACTACATCCTCGGATGGAACAACCGCTTTGCCTACAAGGGACTCTCCCTGAGCTTCCTCATCAATGCCAAGGTAGGCGGCAACGTCACCTCCAATACCCAGTCTTATCTGGACGGCTTCGGCGTATCCAAGGTGACTGCCGACGCACGCGATGCCGGTGGAGTGGTCGTAGATGGTGTCACCTACGATGCAGAGAAGTACTATACGACCATCGGTAACAACCACCTGATGGCGTACTACCTCTACGATGCCACTCAGGTCAAGCTCCAGGAGCTCTCCGTAGGCTACACGCTCCCGAAGAAGTGGCTCGGCAGCTATCTCCAGAGTGCCAGCCTCTCCCTGATCGGGCAAAATCTCCTGACGATCTATCGAGCTGCTCCATTTGACACCGACCTTGCAGGCGGTGTGGGCACTTACTCTGCCGGTGGCGACAACTTTATGCCCCCGAGTATGCGCAGCATTGGACTAAGCATCAAGCTGGGCATCTGATAGGTCATCCACTAACGATACAGAGATGAAAAATCATGAATAAGAATAACATCGGCAAAGTTCTACCGATACTTACAGCCGGACTCCTGACCCTGGGATCCGCCTCTTGTACAAGGGACTTCCAAGAGATAAATACCAACCAACTCCAGCCGACGGACGAGATCCTCAATAGGGACAATATCCGCAACAGCGTCTACCTACCCGACCTGCAATTCAATGTCGTCTTCACAGCGCTGGAGGGGACCAATGCGGTCAATGACTATCAGATACTCAACAATCTGACAGCAGACTCCTGGGTGGGCTATATGGCTCCGACTAATGATAAGTGGGATGGCAAGAATCTGGGACAATTCTACTTCGACGTGGGGTGGAATAACATGGGATTCAATTGCATCATCCCCCGGATCCTCAATCCCTGGATGCAGACGCGCGACATCACCATGAGTGGCGAGACGAAGAGTGAGGAGATCTTCTCCATCGCTCAGATCTGCAAGATCATGGCAATGCAGAAGGCTACCGATATGTTTGGTGCCATCCCCTACTCTGAGGCCGGTAATGGCTCCTTCACTGTCCCCTACGACTCTCAGGAGGCAGTGTACAAGTCTTTCCTCAAGGAGCTTACCGAGGCGGTGGACGTCCTCTACCGCGCCTCAGGTCGCAAGTTGGTAGTGAAGGACTATGTCTACAATGGCGATGCTGCCAAGTGGGCTCGTCTCGGCAACTCCCTCATGCTCCGCGTGGCTATGCGTACCCGATTTGTGGATCCGGAACTGGCTAAGAAATACGTGGAGCAGGCATGCGCTCACCCGGCCGGAGTGATCAGCAGCGTCGACGACCAAGCACAGATCGACCAGAACAGCGGCGTGCAGACACTCAACTCCCTCCACGTGATTGCTGAGACTTACGATGATACTCGTATGGGAGCATCCATCTACTGCTACCTCACAGGCTACAGAGATCCGCGCTTGGACAAGTACTTCAAGCCCAGCTCCTATGGAGACTACGTGGCCGTCCCTCCGGCGCTGCCGAATACAGGAGACGACTATAAGGTGGCCTCCAAGCCACTGACCAAGCAATTTGGCCCCACCGTATGGATGCGCGCCTCTGAGGTGGCATTCCTCCGCGCTGAGGGTGCACTCGCAGGATTTGCCGTAGGAGGTAGTGCCAAGGAGCTGTATGAGGAGGGAGTCAAGCTCTCCTTTGCCGAGCAAGGCGTCGATGGAGCGGATAGCTATCTACAGTCCACCGCTCAGCCTGCTGTATTCAGTGACCACATCCGCTCGGAGTACTCTGCCGGTGCCCCATCAGAGATCTCCCCGAGGTGGGACTCTGCAGCGAGTAAGGAGGTCAATCTGGAGCGTATCATCACTCAGAAGTACCTGGCACTCTTCCCCAATGGACAGGAGGCATGGACGGAGTGGAGGCGCACCGGGTACCCGCGACTCCTGCCGGCGAATACGAATATCTCCAACTTTGACGTCATCACCTCTGACGGGCATAAGGATGGCGTACGCTGCTGGCCCTACCCTCTCGATGAGCTTAATCAGAATAAAGCTAATGTCCAGGAGGCCATCAATAAGTACAAGGGTGGCTCCAATGGTGCCAACATCAATGTCTGGTGGGACGCCAAGGATAAGCGATAAGCACCTATCAATACAAGAAATCGTATCATGAAAAAAATAGTATTATCAAGCCTGCTCTGTGGCGTGGTCTTGGCGGGTGGACTCATCTCCTCTTGCTCACTCGCTGATGGCGAGGGGGACTCTCTCTACGGCAACGGCAAGACACCCAATGCGGTCTATATGAAGAATGCCACCCCGACCGGTGTCGTCTCCACGCTCATCAAGGAGGGGCAGGGTGGCTTCGTAGACCTCACCCCTCAGCTCGTTGCCCCGGCAGAGGAGGATGTAGCTGTCACTATAGCTGCTGATGCTGAGCTGGTCAATAAGTATGCTGAGCGCAATAACCTCAAGTTTAGAGGTCTGACTAAGGAGGACGTCCTCTTCATCGATAGCAATGGTAAGGAGCACGCGGGCGAGATCACGGTGACGATCCCCAAGGGGAGCGTCCAGACCAGCGTTAGCTGTGGCGTCAGAGCTCTGGATGACGATAAGTATCCCTTTAGCGGTAAGTGGGCCATCGGTGCAGAGATCACCAAGTGCGCTTCCGGGGTAACCCTTCTCTCTCAGCCCAAGTCTACCATCATCACGCTTAATCGGCAATTCAAGACCTCTGTCATGCACTGGATCCACTCTGATGAGCTGGTAGTGCAGATGAATGAGCCCGTGCAGCAGGATGTGACTAACTGGACCTTCCAGATGCAGGTACACTTCTCCAGACTGGGTCGCAACGACTGCTACGTCGCCAGCCCCAATCAGACCGTCGCCAATCTCTTTGGGTTCTCCGGATCGGAGTGGTACACCCGCATCTCTGAGGAGGGCGGACTGCAGCTCAAGATGGGCCGTGACGGTGGCGACACCTGGACCAATAAGCCTCTCCAGGCTAAGAAGTGGATGCAGATCACCTACACCTTCCACCGCACAGGGACCAATCGCGGTGTCGTCTCGGCTTACGTCAATGGTGAGCTGCAGAAGACGTGGATTTCCGATGACTACTCCTGGGCAAAGGGGACCAAGGAGGCCGGCTGGCGATTTGGAGGCTGTCCATGGGGCGACGACTACGTGCGAGAGGTCAAGATGTGGAATAAGGTGCTCTCACCGGCTGAGATGCAGGAGAAGCTCTATCTCCCGGAGGACCCTAAGGACCCCAATCTGATCTTCTATGTCCCACTCAATCGTGAGACCATGAATCCCGATACCAATGAGATCCAAGAGCTCACCGGTAACGCTCACGTGATCACCAAGGCCAATACCTCCTTTGAGATCGTGGACAACGTGATCTTCCCCAACGACGACCTCGTGATCCTCTCTGAGGAGTAACCCACACAGAACAAAAGTATTATGAGACTACATATATCCGCTACAGGCATCCTCGCCGCAGCCCTTACGCTCGCATCGGTCGCCTGCACCAATATTGTCCCCCTCGATGTGGACGATGAGGCTCAGCAAGAGCTGATCGACAAGCGCGAGAAGCCCAAAAAGGAAGCTGAGAAAAAGCTCCTCGAAGAGAATAAGGCTGACTCTGCCCGGATTGCTGAGAGCAATAAGCTCAATCGC
>CAMXXM010000041.1 GCA_947253195.1 uncultured Porphyromonas sp. | reverse complement strand
GGGGATAAGATTGAGTACTGCTTCAATGACGAAGACAGGGCGGACTTTATTGCTCAGTATGGCTCCGGTGACGAGTCTAAGATCATCACCCAGCGATACAAGGGTCTTGGAGAGATGGATGCCAGCCAGCTCTGGGAGACGACAATGGACCCTCAGGGACGCTATCTCAAGCAGGTCACTCTGGAGAATGCCGTGGAGGCTGATCGAGTCTTCTCGATGCTTATGGGTGAGGATGTGGAGCCTCGTAGAGACTTCATCAAGGAGAATGCCACCTTTGCCACTGTAGATGCATAGTATGTACGTCCGTCTGCAGGAGGAGGATTATTAGATTATAAGCGAGTGCGGCTGACAGGTTTGTTGGTCGCACTCGTCATTTATAGAGATTTATTTTCTAAAGAAATAGATTATTATGAGACACTTGACAGAGGAGGAGATCAGGCTTTTGGAGGAAAATAGGCGGTGTCAGGCAGATGACTGGAGCCGCATCAGGGTGAGTGAGACCTTTGCCCGCTCACAGCTGACCGAGGTGACGTTTGTGGGTCACTGTACCCTCGGAGACCTATCCGGCACCCACGTCGATAGGTATGGGATCAAGCGGAGCAATGGTATCTGTCACGCTCTCCTGAAGGACACAACCATCGGGGATGGAGCGTATATTGCCAATATCCGCGACTGCATTTCGGACTACGATATAGGAGCTGATGTTACGGTAAGTAATGTCAATGCCATCTATATGTCCGGCTCGTCGACCTTTGGCAATGGCGTTTCTGTGCCGGTACTCAATGAGACCGGTGGCATAGAGGTGCCTCTTTCTCGCAAGTTGACCGCTCAGATTGCCTACCTGCTGGTGACTACCCCTGACTCGGATCCCGTCCATAAGGAGCTGATACGGCTGATTAGCGAGGATGTGGAGGAGTGTCGCTCGGAGCGGGGGACGATAGGAGACAACGTGAGGATCGTCAATACCGGTACCATCATTGATGGGTACATAGGCGATGGGAGCATCATCGATGGTGCATCGATCCTCAGCGACTTTTCCCTCTGTAGCCGCCCCGGATACCCGGCTGTGGTCGGTAATGGAGTGATCGGTAAGCACTTCATCGCGGCTGCCGGCGCTTCGATGGTGGATAATTGTACGCTGCATATGGTCTTTGTCGGTCAGTCTGCCAAGGTGGGAAATCTTTTCTCTGCCAATGAGTCCTTGATATTCAGTAATTGTACCTTAGAGAATGGAGAGGCTGCTGCCATTGTCGCCGGTCCCTTCACGGTATCTATGCATAAGAGCTCCTTACTGATCGCAGGTCTTTTCTCTTTCCTCAATGCGGGCTCGGGATCCAACCAGAGTAATCACCTCTACAAGACCGGTCCCATCCATCATGGTGTCGTGGAGCGGGGGAGTAAGACCTCAAGCGACTCGTATATCCTCTGGCCCTCAAGGATCGGTCCATTCAGCTTGATTATGGGACGGCATACGGATCATGTGGATACCTCCGCCTTCCCCTTCAGCTACGTGATCGAGAATCACAATGAAACTTATCTCGTGCCCGGTCGAGCACTCCTGACCATAGGGACGATGCGTGATGCCAAGAAGTGGCCCTCTCGTGATCACCGACCGGGAGACTGTAAGCTTGATTGCGTTAATTATAACCTGCTCAGTCCCTACACGGTGGGGAAAATGGAGCAGGGATATCGCAAGCTGCAGGAGCTGCTTGACTTTGTCGGACAGCACGATGAGACCTACATTTATCATAATCTCCACCTTAAGTCCTCATCCCTGCACCATGGGCTTAGGATCTATAGACTGGGGATCGACAAGTTTATCGGCAACTCTCTCATCACTCGTATCCGGGACAAGGTGGAGAGCCGAGAGATTGCCACCATTGAGGATCTCAACGGGCTGCTCCGACCGGATCACGATGAGGGAGTAGGCCTCTGGACGGACTTGTGTGGCATGATTGCTCCCGAGCGTGGGGTGAGACGACTCGCTGACGGCTTGAGGGAGACTGCGTATGCGACGCTCGATGACTTCAGCAGTCAGGTCCGATCACTGCATGAGAGGTATTACGAGCTGGAGTGGGACTGGAGCTACGACCTGATCTACCGGTGGTACGGGCTTGATAAGTCCGAGTCTCTGACGGCAGAGGTGGTCTATGAGATACTGGATCGCTGGATCGATGCGGTGCTGACGATAGATCGCAGTCTCATCCAGGATGCTGCCAAGGAGCATGCGATCGACCGGAGGATATCCTCCTCAGCAACTACTCAGATGGATGCAGCGGATGAGCTGGAGCAGGATGTATATGTCCAGTGTGTCCGGGAGCATATGGAGCGGAAGCAGAGCCTCTATGACTCAGTCGTGAAGCAACTCAGCTTTAATCTTTAGTCGGGCAGAGAGAGGTCTCGTCTTCGTCACTACCGACTGATCGCGAGTCTGCACCCCACATCAGCTTCTTACGAAGGTTTTCAAAGTATTGATAACCGCTGGTGTGGAGTACCCTGACCACGCGATCCGACTTACGGACGGTCACCCGACAATTGTCCGGGAAATCCTTTCCTCTCCCGTCCAGAGCGATGGCAAATGTCCCTGATCGGCTGCTGATCGTGAAGTCGATCGTCATACTATCGGGTATCAGGATGGGTCTCATCGTGAGAGAGTGGGGGGCTATCGGGACTATAAGAAGTGTGGTGCAATTGGGGTGAACAAGTGGTCCGCCTACGCTCAGCGCGTAGGCGGAGGAGCCCGTGGGCGTCGACACAAGCACTCCGTCAGCCTGGTAGTCGACCATCCATTGTCCACAGACCTTGGTGGTGACTCTGATCATATTCAGTATGTCTCGCCTGATGACGGAGACCTCGTTGAGCGCGATCCCTTGGTGGATGATCTTTCCATCCGGGTCGGTGACGACAGCCTCCAGCGTGGCTCGCTTGTCCACCTGAGCTCGCCCGGATCGTATCTCATCCCAGTAGGAGGAGAGGACATCAGGCTGCATACTGGATAGGAACCCCAGGTGCCCGGAGTTGAGACCGATGATCCCGGCTTCAGTGCCGGCGACCAATTTTGCACCACGCAGGAATGTGCCGTCCCCTCCGATGCAGACCATTAGGTCTGTGTCGATAGTCCCGCTGAGGGGGTAGGTCTTCACGCCCGATGGGGCTGTTTCGTGCTGCATCAGGTAGCTAAAAAACCGACTATCAATGGTTACCTCATCGGCACTGTCGGCAGTCAGCAGGTCTAGGATACCTCGAAGAGTATCAAGTGAAGCGGTCTGATGGGTCGAGCCTATGATGTGTATCCTCATATATTTACTCTAAAGGTCACGGAAAATCCCCGTGGACAAATATAGCAAAAGGGGCGGGATCGGAATGCTCCGATCCCGCCCCTTAGGCGTTATTGAGTACTCAGGTCTTACTTGTGCTCCAGAAGGATGGTCTTTGTCGGACGATCGCAGACGGAGCTCGGCCCCCAGTACTGAATCGGTCCCGGATAGACGAAAGCGGTCTCCTTAGCCCACTCCTCGCGCTGGCTCTCAAACTCTCTGAATGGAGCGCCCTCCAGATCAACAAGTGCCTTGCGGATCACCGGCTTGTCCTTTCCTCCGCGACGCTCGATATTGAACATCATCGTGATCGGTGTGCCACCGGCAATCCACTGCGAAACCTCTCTCGTGAGATTTTGTACAGAGCTCATATACCCGGTCAGACCGGCCTCGATCAGCTTACTTGCAGTAAAGCCCAGGGTATAGCAGTAGTCTGCATCAAAATTGGATGGAGCAGCACATCTTCCCTCATAGCCGAGGAAGTGGTGCTGAGTCTTAAAGGAGCCCTCGTACTTTCTCTCCTTCTTCCACTCTGCGAGTTTCTTCGCCACCATACCTGAGAGGAGCTTTTCCGTCTCGATGAGTGACACCTGTACATTGCCGTGTGGGTCTCTCTCTCCGGCGATCTGGTAGGCGACTGTGTCAGGCAGGGAGCGGAAGGCCTCTGCATTCTCTGCTGAGAGTCGTGATGCTATGAACTCGAGTTGCTCCTCCTTAGGGGTGTGAGCAAAGTCGTCTCCTACCTTGGCAAGCAGGTCATTCAGCTCGCTGATGAGATCTCGCATAGAGGGGATAAACTCGATCAGCCCCTCAGGGATCAAGGCTACGCCAAAGTTGTTGCCCTCAGCAGCACGCTTAGCCACTATCGATGCGATATACTCTACGATCTGACTTAGGGACTGCTTCTTCTCCTCTACCTCCTCCGAGATGAGACAGATATTAGGCTGCGTCTGAAGAGCGCACTCAAGGGCGATGTGAGAGGCAGAGCGTCCCATCACCTTGATGAAGTGCCAGTACTTGCGCGCCGAGTTGCAGTCGCGCTCGATGTTTCCGATGATCTCGGAGTAGACCTTTGTGGCTGTATCAAAGCCAAAGGAGGTCTCTATCTGCTCATTTTTGAGGTCTCCATCGATCGTCTTAGGACAGCCGATCACCTGTACACCGGCATCGATCGACTTGTAGTACTCAGCGAGTACACAAGCATTGGTATTGGAGTCATCACCGCCAATGATCACGAGAGCAGAGATATGGAGCTCACGCAGGATCCGGAGTCCGCTGTCGAATTGATCCTTAGTCTCCAACTTCGTGCGACCGGAGCCGATCATATCAAACCCTCCCGTATTGCGGTATTCATCGATGATCTCATCGGTGAGCTCGATATACTTGTGCTCGATCAATCCGGAGGGTCCCATCAGGAATCCGTAGAGCTTGCTCTCGGAATTAAGCGCCTTAATACCATCAAAGATTCCCGCGATTACATTGTGTCCACCGGGGGCTTGTCCACCGGATAAGAGGACACCTACATTGATCGGGTCGTGCTTGGCATCGGCATCTTCTCCTTTCTCAAAGGTGATACTCGGCATGCCATAGGTGTAGGGGAAGAGCTCCTTGACTCTCTCTTGGTCAGCTACCGACTCCGTGGCGTTGCCCTTGACGGCGTGTAGCTTCCCCTTCAGCACGTCAGGCATCTTGGGCTGATAGGACTTTCTCTCTCTCTGTAATTCGCTTACTCTCATAAGATGTGTATGAATGTGTGATGTTTATTCCTCTTTCTTACCCCCTCTTGGACGGGTCGTTATGGCTGATGAAGTAGAGCATCAGACCAAAATTGAGTGCCAGTATCAGGCACAGCAGCGCGAAGTAGGTCTTCATCCAGCCTGCTAAGAAAATCAGACAGACGATCGCGCCGATGATTGAGATGGCGGCTCCTACTATTGCAACCGCTCTGAAGCCACGAAAAAACCTTGGTCCTGGAGGCATGGTAAATATGGATTAGTGTGATACTTCTTACCTATCAGTACAAAGGTACTCATTTTTCACTCCTTGGGAGTATCCCGGAGTGGCGTTCCAGACTCGGCATTCGAGACGAAAATGGTCTCCGGGTAAGTCACCTCCTCCAAGAATAGTCCCTCGCTTGGCGCAGACGACCCGCAGAGGGATCTGTCACGTGCGGCTAAGAGGTCTCCGAAGGCCAATGGATCCATTTTTCCACGCCCAACCTCAAATAGTGTCCCCACTATACCGCGGACCATATTTCTCAGAAAGCGGTTGGCCGTGATGTGAAAGGTGTAGCAACACTCACCGAAGGAGTGGTCACGCTCCCACTTGGCCTCAGTGACGATGCAGTTGTGCGTCCTGACCTGAGAGTGCTTCTTGGAGAAGGTGGTAAAGTCGTGCTCTCCGATGAGATAAGTGGTCGCTTGGTTCATAGCCTCAAAGTCCAGAGACTCGGGCACAAGGGTGCAGTATTTCCTGGTGAAGGGTGAGGATGTGGTTCTTACGTGGTATCCGTACCGGCGACTGATCGCATCAAATCGGGCGTGGGCATCTGCGATCACCCGCCTGACCTCCAGTAAGGCAATGTCGGGGGGAAGGAAGCGTCGCAGTCGGTAGGTCACCTCCTCCATCTCTCTGCTTGACAGGTCGAGGTCCAGATGACAAACCATCCGACTGGCATGCACTCCCGTGTCGGTCCGACCGGCACCCGTAATGGATATGGGGTGGCGGAGCATCGTGCTGAGCCTCTGCTCCAGCTCCCCCTGCACGGTGCGTCCCTCCGGCTGCGATTGCCAGCCGAGGAAGTCGGTGCCGTCGTATGTTATGTAGAGGAAGTATCTCATACCCTTCTTCTTTTGCTCGAAAAAGTCCCACAGAGATCCGTCAAGAGGAGCACTGTGGGACTTGCTTTTAGATGGTCAACCCCTTCTTGATAAGGGTAGGGCGCATCTTAGGGGGGACTTACTTCTTGTCCGTATCCTCTTTCTCTGCGGTGCTCTTGGAGGGGTCGTACTGATCGTTGAGATACTTGATCACCTCCTCAGTAATGTCGTACATAGGTACCGCGTAGATGATTGAGCCGGCTTGGTTGGTGAGGATCACCTGATAGTGTCCGTGGAGCTCATTATAGGTGCGTATCTGAGACCAGATGGTATCGGAGAGCGACTTCATCGTCTTGGCCTGCTCCTCCATCAGTTCGCCGGAGAGCTTCTGCTGGAGCTGCTGAAAGTCCTGCTGCTTCTTCGCAAGTCTCTGATATTCTCGCTCAGCACGCTCCTGGCTGAAGAAGGCGTTGTTGTTCATCTTGTACTGAAAGTCCTGCATCTCCTTCTCAAGCTGACGGCCCTGAGCGTTGAGGTTTGCCTGCTTGGTCTCAGCGGATGCCATAAGCTTGTCGTTGACGTCCTTGGCATAGTTGTACTGGGTCATCAGGCTGTCAATGGTGACGTAAGCTATCGGCATGACGACGGTAGAGTCGCCGGTAGGCATGGATGCCATCTTGGGAGTTTTGGGCTTGTCTGCGAAGTGAAGCACAAAAAGTGCAACTACTGCTACCGCTAAGATGACGGTGATGATGGTATTTGTAGAGTTCTTCATTGATGAAATGCTGGGAGCTGTAGGCAGAGATGCCCGAGATGACTCCTTTGAGAATTATTGGTTTTGGAGAATGACTGTATGATAAGAGATGTAAGTGTGATCAATCAAAGTGGATGGAGGTCTTAGTCGTCCGAGAGCTCCTGACCCTCGCTGATGCGATCATAGAGGTCCCGATGCTTCATCTCAAGTGCGGTGATCTTATTGCCACAGACGAGTCCTTTAGCGCGCAGTGCGGGCTGATCCTCTATCTCGGTCTTAGGGAACTCTCCACCTTTCACAAAAAACACCCGTACCCCCAAGAGTAGCACAGCTATCCCTACGAGGGCGAGAGTGAGTATGAGAGTTGTCGTCATGACTTGGTAATCGTTTCCTTAGGTGATCAAATACGCTAGCAAATATACCTTTTTTATTGCTTTCAAGGGTCCTGATCTCTTTGGGATCCGGTGAGGGGCGTCATCTTTAGGTAGTTATAACATTTATGGTCCGGTCGGTCGAGGCTTGTACGGCCTGAGTCGGCACTTTACTCAGGTCGGTGAGGGATTGTGTGGACGAAAAGGGACTTGCTAATCCAAATTTTTATCTTACCTTTGCAGTGCAAAAACGAGGAGTACACCTCTCGTATGGCGCACATGGCGCGGTAGCTCAGTGGTAGAGCAATGGACTGAAAATCCATGTGTCCTTGGTTCAATTCCAAGTCGCGCCACTCCCTCCCCCGAAGCCCCTTGGATGTTGACTTAGGTCTCATTCAAGGGGCTTCACTTTTTGAGCTGGCTGGACTTCCTTTTTTTCGTACCTTTCCACCATGATTGAGTATATCTACGGAAAACTTTTCTCCAAGAATCCGGCATCTGTTGTCGTGGAGGCAGGTGGCATAGGGTACCTGCTCAATATCACCCTCAATACCTACAACGCTCTGGACCGTCTGGGGACTGGAGATGTTCGGCTCTTTGTCCATGAAGTCATCCGTGAGGATGCGTACGAGCTCTATGGCTTTCTTGACCAGAGTGAGCGACAGATCTTTCGCCTCCTGATCGGGGTCTCCGGCATAGGACCTGCCACCGGGCGACTTATCCTCAGCACTTTTACCCCTAAGGAGCTGGTCTCGATCATCGCGGCCGGAGACGACAGATCCCTGCAGGGGGTCAAGGGAATTGGAGTCAAGACTGCTAAGCGGGCGATACTTGATCTTAAGGATAAGGTGGTCGCCGAGATGGCTGACTTCATTGATGCTAAGGATCTTACCCGGGATGACAAGGCGGTGCCACTGGCGAGGAGGGAGCTCTACGAGGAGGCGGAGCAGGCTTTTGTCACGCTTGGATACACCAAGGCTATGGCTCATAAGGTGATCGCCATGCTGGTCAAGGAGGATCCTGATATGAGCGTCAATGACATCATTCGTCGAGGTCTGCAGATGCTCTAATCATCCTATCGACTGCTGATGAAGGGCTGCCTGAACCTCATGCTCTGCGTGGCCGGACTGCTGCTCTCGGCATCAGCACTCTCACAGCAGTTGCCGAGCGATAGCGTGGGTAACGCCCCTCCCCGGCTCAGAGTTGTGACGAATGGCTCGATCACCCTCTCGGCCGGCAGGTCGACGATATGGGAGGATAACCCCCTCCTGCCTCAGAGCTATCGCAAGAGGACAATGCCGATACTGGAGCAGCAGAGCAATCTGCACGCCAATGTGAGGTATGGTGACCGCTTGTGGCTCGACCTTGACTACAATACAGATAGGGGTCTCAGCTCCTCCAAAAATAGACTACGCCTCGGGTATAAGGGAGGGGAGTACGAGATGCTGCAGTCCCTACAAGCGGGCAACATTTCTTTCCGAAGCCACAACCCACTCATCTCCACCCCGTCCAACCTCTTTGGCGTCTCGGGCGACCTCTGGGCGGGACCGCTGCAGCTACGCTTCCTCACCTCGATACAGAGGGATAATGTCAGGCGGATGACCATCAGACGGGGTAAGCAGGTGTACCCCTTTGAGCTTAAGAGCTCCGATTATGAGGTCAATAAGCACTTCTTCCTGTCGGAGTTTTTTGCACAGAGATACGATAAGGCGCTCCGGCAATTGCCCTTGGTGGAGAGTGACATCAAGATCTTGCGTGTCTCCGTCTGGATCGAGTCAGGCGGTACCGCGGATAATGGAGGCAGGGCACACAGAGTGGCTGCTTATCGGTCTCTGAGTTTGGAGAAAGAGACCCCACCGGAGGGGCAGGGCCGGGGTGAGGTGTCCGAGATATCCTATGCCGTGCGACTGGATGAGGAG
>CAMXXM010000040.1 GCA_947253195.1 uncultured Porphyromonas sp. | reverse complement strand
GTACTACGATGAATAGCCTGATCAGGCGTAGGCTGCACCTCTCCGGTGGGGAGGACCCCAATAACGAACTGCTGGTGATCCACAAGATCTACCTCGCCTACCTCGAGGAGATGGGTCTCAGACCGGAGGAGCGCTCCTTTGAGGACTTTTACGACCTGGGGCAGGCTCTGCTCCGTGACTTTGACGACATCGACAAGCATCTCATCGAGGTCAGCAGCTTCTTAGAGAACCTGCGCAATCACAAGGAGCTCACCGAGGAGCTCTCCTCCTTCCTCTCCCAGCGGCAGTGGAGCGCAGTCAGCAAGCTGATCTACGACAAGGACGCCGACTGGAGCGGGATCGAGACGGAAACGGCGACCGAGGAGAAGGAGACGAAGAAGTCGCAGGAGATGAAGAAAAGGTTCCTCGACTTCTGGATCAAGCTTCCCAGGATCTACAGACGTGCCAAGAGCCTGATGAAGGAGGAGGGGCTCGCCTACGAAGGGATGATGCTCCGGGAGGCGGCGGAGCAGATCAAGGTGGGGAAGCTCAGTCTCACCGACGACGGGATGATCACCGTCTTTGTGGGACTCAATGCTCAGACGCCCGCCATGTACAGGATCCTCGACCACATCAAAGACTCCGGTAAGGCAATCTTCTACTGGGACTATTTCACCGACCCGATCGTGAAGTCCCCCGGACTGGCCGGCTCCTTTTTCAGGCACAATACCACCAACTACCCCGCTCCGACCGAAGGGGCCTACCACATTGATTTTGAGATCCCTGATCAGGCACGCGACCTCCGCACCGCACTCATATCGACCGCCTCGGCTGTCGCCCAGACCGGAGCGATCCGCAAGCTGATAGAGGGCGACAACCGAGAGCACGGCTGGGACGACATCATGAGGTCGCTGAACTGCTCTGACGAGAGCACCCCACTCTATGACCCGCGGGAACCACTGCGGACAGCGATCGTCCTTCCCGACGAGAGTCTCCTCTTGCCTCTCCTGAGCAATATGCCGAAGGGGATCGATAAGATCAATGTCACCATGGGCTACCCCATCAAGGGCATCCCCGTCGCAGCGATGCTGATCCTGCTGCTGAAGTACTGGAGCAATTACTACAAGCGGGGTCGGCGGTATCGTCTCACCGAGGTGTGCGAGATCCTCATGCTGACCGCCCTCTCTAAGTTTTTCTCCGATGAGAGGATGGCAGATGCACGCCGGCAGCTGATGAACCAGCTGATCGACGAGAAGAGGTACTTCATCGGCACAGGCGACTTTCAGGCCCTGATCAAAAAGCACATCCCTGATGAGAGCCGCACGCAAGAGATACTGCTGACTATTTTCAGCGATGCAAAGACCCTCTGTCAGTCGAGCACCGACATGGTCCACTATCCCGAGGGGGTTGCGCTGACGGAGCAGGTGGACAGGCTCCTTGAGCTTATCGTCACGGAGAGCGCAACCACAGAGGAGGAAGAGGATCCCGAGCAGGGTATGATCAAGTACATCCGTCGTTACCTCATCCGGCCACAGCTCACCTCTCAGAGGGCCTACCTCAAGCGCAACACCAAGAGCAGTGCGACCCTCTTCTCCATTCCCGTCGTGGTGGATCTCCTCCGCACCACGATCTCTCAGGCGAGGATCCCCTTCAGCGGCATGCCTCTGGGAGGCGTACAGGTGATGGGGCTATTAGAGACACGCGGGCTTGACTTCGACACTGTCATCATCCCCGATGCAGCAGAGGGCATCCTCCCCACCGCCACCCGGCTCGATACGACCATCCCATTCTCTCTCCGGACAGCGTACCACCTCCCGACGACCGATCTGCAGGAGCAGACAAGAGCCTACAATTTCTTCCGCCTTATGTCGCGTGCCAAGCGCGTCGTCTTCCTCTACGACTCACGCGCCGGAGACTCCTCCGTGGGAGAGCCGTCACGCTACGTGCAGCTCCTCAGGGACGTCTACAAGGTGCCCATGTACGAGGCGGAGGCCTCTTTCCCCCTCACCGGAGCAGAGGATGGCGGCGACTTCATTGAGGACAAGACACTGGTCAGGCGGTACAGGGCTAGCGTAAGCGCCAAAACACCTACACAGAGGATAAAGCGCCTCTCCGCCTCACGGATGAAGGACTTCCACACCTGCCCGAGACGCTTCTACTACACCGCCATCGAGGGGATCAAGGACGATGAGAACCTATCCGGTGTCCTCGACAAGAGAGACAGCGGAACCCTCTTCCACACTGCGATGCAATTGCTCTATAAGGAGAGTGAGGGGAAAAAAGATGGTCTCTCGCTTAATAGTCTCACTGAAATCCTACAAGGCAAAGCGATAGACAAGGCTGTAGACAGGAGTGCCAAGAAGCTTCACCTCGAGACGAAGGAGAGTGACTACAACTACAACCAGGTTGAGATGACGAAGCTCCTTGTCCGGCGGATGGTGGAGGCGGACCTCAAGCGGGTCGAGCCAGGCAAGGGCATCACCTACGTCGGCGGGGAGATAGAGATAGAGACCACTTATGTGGGAGCAAACTTCAAGCTCATCATCGACCGCATAGACGTACAGGGCGACACCGTCAATATCATTGACTACAAGACCGGGCGGGACAAAACCGAGTGCGATCTATCCAAGTGGCCTACAAAGTCGGCTAATCTGGGTGAGTGCCTCAAGCAGGCTAAGGAAATCAACGGCGCTGTTATCCAGCTCCTGTACTACTGCGACGTCATGCTCACGTCGGGCGAGCTCAAGAAACTCCTTACAAACAGCCACATCTCGATCGACCCGCCTAAGATCCGCCCGATGATCCTCAAGCCAGGTGCGCCCAACATTAATGACGGCATCATCACACTGAAGCTTCCCAAGGGAAAAGACCCGAACCCAGCCGTGATCAGCGACTACAAGAGTGATGTGGACAACAGTGTGAAAAAGTGCTTGAGAAAGGCGGTCCGGCTGATCCTCAACGACGACTTCAGCTTTGCCGTAGAAGCTGGCGATGCGAATGGCTGTCGCTACTGTCCCGCTGCTATGCTGTGTGAGAAGTATGTCCCCAAAAAATGGTAAACCTATGACCGGACCGCAAGTCATCATCAATCCCTCCGGCATCAGCTACGCCGACTCCTACCATCAGCAGCGAGAGCTCTTTGACCAAGCGATCGAGGCAAAGCATCGAGGTGAAGTGCCGAGACAGTATCTGATCTTCAATGAGCACAAGCCGGTTATCACCCTTGGGCTCAATGCTAAGGAGGAGAGCCTCCTCTACCCCGAGGAGCAGATCCGCCGGGCAGGCATCGACCTCGTCCGGACCAATCGCGGTGGTGACGCCACCTACCATGGTCCGGGTCAGTGGACCGTCTACCCGATCCTCGACCTCGAGCAGCTACACCTCGGCGTCAGGCGCTACGTCGCTGCCCTCGAGGAGGTGGCGCTCACCGTGCTGCGTAGGTACGATCTCGCCGGTGAGCTGATGGACGACGCCCCCGGCGTCTGGCTGCATACAGATAGCTATCCCCGCAAGGTCTGCGCCCTCGGCGTGCACGCCAGCCGCTTCGTCACGATGCACGGCATTGCCTTCAACGTCAATACCCACGAGGATGCCTACCACTGGATCAACCCCTGTGGCTTCAGCGATCGAGGCGTCACCAGTCTGGCTCGGGAGCTGGGGCACGAGGTCCCTATGGAGGAGGCAAAAGCGGCTCTGCTGGATGCCTTCCACAAGGTCTTCTCCTTTGAGTAAATAGAAATGCAAAAGCGCTGAGGTTCCTCCACAAGAGCGGAGAGACCTCAGCGCTTTTGGTTTTGTGCTAAAAGCTTAGTGGCACTTGTGGCAGAGGCAATCGTTGCCACGCCCGTGGTGGCACGTTTCGTCGTGATGATGCCCACAGCACTCCTCCTCGTCAGAGCCGCAGCAGCAGCCACCGTGGAGGAGCTGCTCAAAGCGCTTGAGCTCCTGATCCGTAGCGGGATGAGCCTCCTGTACGTGACCGAAAAAGTGGAGTGTCTTGCCGGAGAGCGGGTGATTGAAGTCCATCCTCACCTTATCCTCCGTGATGTCGAGCACCAGCCCATTGACCGTCTGACCGTCAGCAGTGCGCATAGGAACGTAGCGTCCCACCTGTACAAAGCCGCTATCAAACTTTCCTTCCGGATCCTGGAAGATGGACTTGTCGAGATCCATCAGAAGCTGCTCCTGGAAGGGACCATAGGCAGCCTCAGGCTCGAGTGTGAAGTCAAAGGCATCTCCATCATCGAGGCCGCTTAGCTCCTTCTCAAAGTCAGGCAGCAGGATCCCGAGACCATGGACATAGTCCATGGGGCGATCCTCCGTCGTCTCCTCGACAAATGTCTCGGAGCCGTCGGGAGCGACCTCGGTGAGCTTATACTGTACGCGGACGTAGGACTTATCGTTTATCTTCATTGGATTATTGATTTTGCGCCTGACTTATGAGCCAGCCACGTGATTAAGTTAAGCAAAATGTAAAGCATCATCGCCCAGGCGATCCCCTCTATGCCGAAGAGGATCAGCGCCGCAATTGCCGCAATGACGACGATGATCAGCCCGACATTGGCTCGCCAGCCCTTGGAGAGCTGCTTCAGCCCAAAGAAAGGCACCTCGCACACCAGTAGCCAGGCATCCACGACCATGAAGAGGACAAAGAGGCTCTGGGAGAGCGGTGTGGGAGCGATGCCATGCCCCTCGAAGAAGAGCGCCAGCGGAGCCAGCATTACGGCGTTGCCGGTGGTGGCAAGGCCGATGAAGGAGGTGGTCTGACGGGGGTCGTTATTGAACTTCGCCAGAAGGTAGATCGAGGCGGGCACGACCAGCAGCGGTGCCCAGCAGGCGAGACCCCAGCCCAGCCCCCGGAGCACCAGCGTTAGCAAGATCGCCGGCGCGGCACCAAAGGAGATGACATCAGAGAGGGAGTCGAGGTCGCCCCCAATGTCCGACGTGGCGTGGAGCAGCCGCGCGGTCATCCCGTCGAGCACGTCTGCGATCAGGCTCACGGCTATGCAGCAGAGCGCCGCCTGGAGCGAGACCGTGAGGTACATCACGATGGAGAGCGCCCCGAAGAGCCCATTGGAGAGTGTGAGGAGATTGGGGAGGTATTTATAGATCGGCTTTGCCATAGTTTTTATTTACTTACACGACTTGCGCGGAGGCAGCTCAGCCAGCACGGTGACGTTGCCGGTGACCGGCTCGTCGAGGTCCACGAGGGGCTTACTCCCGAGAGGGAGGAAGATGTCGACGCGGGAGCCGAGCTTTATGAAGCCCAGCTGGTCATCGATCTCACACCTCTCCCCCTCCCGGAGATAGGTCTCTATACGACGAGCCATCGCCCCCGCGATCTGACGAACCACGATGTGGTGTCCCTCAGGAGTGACGATCTCGACGGTGGAGCGCTCATTCTCAGTACTGCTCTTGGGGACATAGGCGGCGTAGACATTACCCCGGTGGTGACGCACATAGGTCACCTCGCCAGCCACCGGCACCCACTGAGCGTGGACGTTGAAGAGGGACATAAAGGTGGAGATCATCAGGCACTTACCGCCCAACACCTCCGGCTCATCCACCTCCTCGATCGCCACGATGTGCCCATCCGCCGAGGCGAGCACCAGCCCGTCCGTCGGCTTACCATGGATGCGACGTGGGGAGCGGTAAAAATTGAAGGCGATACCGAGCAGCACCACACTCACCATGACAGCGAGCCAAAAGAGCCACCGCTGCTCCACGACTAAGAAGACGTAGAGACAGAGGAAGCTGAGGAATATCCCCGCAGCGACTAAGAAGGCCGTACCCTCGTGGTGGATCTTCATCCCGCTAACAGTGCAATGGCGTGCATCAGAAGAGGGTGACCCACTTCATATACCCCAGAGCCATCGGGTGTGCCAGCAGCTCATGCGTCGGGGTAATGCGAGTGGCTACCTTATAGGTGCCGGGGAGGTCAATGTCCACCTTCAGCTCATACCGCCGGCGGGACCCCTCCTCGGAGACGACGTGAAAGGCCTGCTTGCTTGCGAGGTGAAGCTTCTTCGTCTTGGTATCCTCACGAGCGATGATCAGTTCGACCGCCAGGTCGCTACGCAGATCGTGCAGATCTACGGTGACACTCACGTGAGCGGTGCCGCCCACAGTAAAGTTGCCTACCTGCGTGCCATCGTCCTTGCTCAGCCGGGTGTCGATCACCTCCAGGTGAGACCACGACTGCGCCACATGTCGCTCCCAGTCGAGGAGCTGACCGAGCTGACGGTAGTCGTTGGTGCGGAGCATGGCGCTTCGCTCGCCGAGCTGATTGTAGAAGCGGTCATAGTAATTCCGGATCATCCGCCGCATCGTGAAGCGAGGCAGTATCTGCGAGGTGGCCGTCTTGATGGCATGGATCCAGCCCTCTGAGTAGGACTGCTCCTTATCATTGTCGTAGTAGAGCGGGATGATCTCCTCCTCCAGCATACGATAGATGGTGGCGGCATCGAGTTTGTCCTGGAGATTGGTGTCGGAGAAGGTGATCTTCTCAGTAAGCGACCAGCCACCCCCTTTGACATACCCCTCGTACCACCAGCCGTCGAGGACGGAGAAGTTGAGCACGCCATTCATCAGTGCCTTCATACCCGAGGTACCCGATGCCTCAAGCGGTCGCGTGGGAGTATTGAGCCAAATGTCTACGCCCGGGATGAGGAATTGCGACACTCTGATGTCGTAATTGTCGACAAAGAGGATCTTGCCGAGGAACTCGGGGCGCTTGGAGATCTGGAAGATATGTCGGATCAGCCCCTGCCCGCCTCCGTCAGCCGGGTGCGCCTTACCTGTGAAGATAAAGATCACCGGGTGCTCGGGGTCGTTGACGATCTTGGAGAGGCGCTCGAGGTCTGTAAAGAGGAGGTGCGCTCTCTTGTAGGTGGCAAAGCGTCGACCAAAGCCGATAAGAAGCGTCCTCGGGGTAAGTGTCTCGAGGAAGCTCATCAGCATGGTGGGATCCTGATTGAAGTCGCCCATATGTGCCTCGTAGCGACGACGGAGGTACTCTATGAGGCGACTCTTGAGCTCCAGCCTCCTCTGCCATACGTCCCCGTCGGGAGTCTGCCAGACCTTGTCCCACAGCTCGAGACTATCCTGATCCCTCAGGATACGCTCGCCGACGCTCTTCTCCATAAGGTCAGACCACGGGGACGCCATCCAGGTAGGCAGGTGGACGCCATTGGTTACGTAGCCGACGTGGAGCTCCTCGGGGAGGTAGCCCTTCCAGACGGGGGCAAACATCTCCCGAGAGACCTGGCCGTGCAACTTGCTGACGCCGTTAGCCTCTTGGCAGGTATTGAGAGCGAGGACGCTCATGGAGAATTTCTCATGCGACCCGGGGGTCTCTCTTCCGAGGTCGACCAGCTCCTGATGAGAAATGTGGAGCTTATCGGCATAGTGACCCATATACTTCGTGAAGAGCGCCTCATCGAAGTAGTCATGGCCGGCAGGTACCGGCGTGTGGCAAGTGTAGAGACCGGAGGAGCGGACCAGCTCCAGCGCTTGGTCGAAGTCAAGACCGCCCTCCACCATATGAGCCATACGCTCCAGCCCCATAAAGGCAGCGTGACCCTCATTGGCATGATAGACATCGGTCTCGATGCCGAGGAGGCGAAGCATCTGGACACCACCGATGCCGAGCATATACTCCTGCTTCATACGGTTCTCCCAGTCGCCGCCATAGAGCTGATGGGTGATCTGACGGTCCCACTCAGAATTCTCGGCAATGTCGGTATCCATCAGGTATAGCTTCACTCGACCCACGTCCACACGCCAGATCTGAGCAGACACCTCGTAGCCATTGAAGGGTACACGAAGCATCAGGGGAGCGCCATTGTCGTCACGCAGCAGCGTGAGGGGCAGGTCCTCAAAGTCCTGAGCCTTATACTCAGCCACCTGCTGTCCGTCAGTGGTGATCTTTTGGTCAAAGTAGCCGTAGCGATAGAGGAAGCCGACGCCCACCATATTGGCGCCAAAGTCACTCGCCTCCTTGATGTAGTCGCCTGCGAGGATCCCGAGACCACCGGAGTAGATCTTGAGGATATTGGTGATCCCATACTCCATACAGAAGTAGGCGACAGACGGGAGGTCGTCCCGCATCGGCTGATCCATATAGGCTCTGAAGCTGTCGTACACCTTGGCAAGCCTCCCGAGGAAGTCCTTATCCTTCGTCAGCTCCTCGATGCGGCTCTGAGAGAGGGTGTGGAGCACGTGCACCGGGTTTCCCTTGGAGTGGTACCAGCCCAAGGGGTCCAGCTCCCGGAAAAGGTGACGGGCGGGGGCATTCCATACCCACCAGAGATTGTTGGCGAGCTCCTCCAGCTGCTGCAGGGATTGCGGCAGATCGGAGAGTGCAGTGATGTCTCTCCATACTGGCTGATTGGCTTCCTTACTCCTTATCATAGCTCTCGTATTATTGTGCTTATAGTAACGAAGCAAATTTACTTAATACTTTACAATCTACGCGGTTCAGGAGCGACAATTTGCTCTCATAATTCCACCCAGGAGGAGATGAAAGTCGGAAAAGATGCCCCGCGGGTAAGAAGAATTGACTATATTGCACAAGTAAGTAGGACTAAGATACAACGCTATGGCAAGGACCACGCATGGAGAGGGTTACAAGATTGAGATAGACCTGGACAACGCCTCTCCTCAGAGTGTATGGAACCAGATCTCTACCTCCAGAGGACTCTCGGAGTGGATGGCACCCCGAGTAGACGTCTCCCTCAGGAACATACATGTCTTCTGGGACGAGACGGGCGACGACCGCACCGCCACCGTGACAGACCTCAAGAAAGGGGAGTATATCCAGTGGAACTGGAATGACCACCCGCACAGCTACGTGCGCATGGAGATCGTCGTCTCCGAGCTCTCTCACCTTGTGTCGCTCTTAGTCAATGACCACGACGAGCACCTCGAGCCTGCCACCCTGCAGAAAATCTGGGGCAATCACCGACGCAAGCTGAGACTATCCCTGGGTCTGAGCTAAGTAGAGGTACTGCATAAGAGACCTGAGCGCCCTGCCACCCCCGAGATGGCAGAGCGCTTGACTTTTGCCGAAAAATCTTAGACACACGATTAAACCCTTCCCCACAGCGATCATCATAGAGGAGTACAGAGCAGCAGTAATGTTGTTGGTACTACAATAGTGGGTTCTCCGCCCTGCATAATAGGAGAAGTGTGTAATAGGGCCTACATACCGGGCCTACAGGATAAAGGTTTTGTTTATCAGATGCGTTAATTTCATTAAACAAGTTTTTCCGAGCGGGACTGCGCGTGAGCGTGGTCCCCTCTCTTTGCATGACGGGCATGTCATACATCTGTGGTGAAAGTCCACACATGGCGTAGTTGCCAACGAACCCCATAGCGACTTGCAAGTTTCAAGGGGTGACCCTT
>CAMXXM010000039.1 GCA_947253195.1 uncultured Porphyromonas sp. | reverse complement strand
TACACCCATAAGGTTTCGTCGGCAGCGTCAGATGTGTATAAGAGACAGCGCCTAACCAGCTGCAACTGGATGCAAAAGACCTCGGCTACTCCACCTCGGCACAGGAAACACTGCCGGTCAACTACAGCGGTACGGAGAAGTTTGAGATCGCCTTTAGTGCCATCCACCTGATCAAGATCCTGAACATACTCCCCGGAAACGAAGTGGAGCTCCTGCTCGGAGATCGTGCTCACGCCGCCATCATCACGCCACAGGAGCGGGATGAGGAGGAGACGATTATTGCCGTAGATATGCCTCTGCTGATATGAGCGAGCTTGATACCCTTCCACAGCTTCGACTGGAGCGACCGCTTGTGTTTTTCGATCTCGAGACGACCGGGACGGACCCGGCGAGGGATCGTATCGTAGAGATCGCTCTCGTCAAGGTGATGCCTGACGGGAGCAAGGAGACCTTCTCCTCTCGTGTCAATCCTCAGTGCCACATACCGGAGTCGACGA
The DNA here is from genome assembly GCA_947253195.1 of uncultured Porphyromonas sp. Lineage (GTDB taxonomy): Bacteria > Bacteroidota > Bacteroidia > Bacteroidales > Porphyromonadaceae > Porphyromonas_A. The sequence continues at coordinate 8,961 of CAMXXM010000039.1, read as the reverse complement.
CGGCAGTCCACGGCATCAGCGATGCGGATGTGGCTGAGGCGCCCACCTTCGCCGACATTGCGAAGCGGGTGGCCGGCTTCATCGAGGGGTGCGATCTTGCGGGATACAATTGCAATCGCTTCGATATGCCGATGCTGAGCGAGGAGTTTTATCGTGCTGATGTACCGGTCGACCTGCACAGCCGCAAGGTGGTCGACGTGCAGGTGATCTACCACAAGCGCGAGGCGAGGACGCTCTCCGCGGCTCATGAGTTTTACTGCGGCTACACCTTTGATGGAGCGCACGGAGCACTGGCTGACACCGAGGCGACCTACAATGTCCTGCGCGGTCAGCTCGCCAAGTACGACGACCTCCCCAATGACGTCGACAGTCTGGACGAGTACACCACGCAGCGCCGTGTGGTGGACTTCGCCGGGCGATTCATCTACAACGACAAGGACGAGGTGGTCTTTAACTTCGGAAAGTACAAGGGTCAACGCGTCGCCGATGTACTCACCAAGGAGCCCGGCTACTTCGGCTGGATGATGAATAGCGACTTCCCGGCAGACACGAAGTTTCAGCTCCAGAAGATCAAGAAAGCCATCGACCTAAAGAGCGAAAAGCCCGACCATGCCTAACCTAAGCGGTAAGCACATTGTCCTTGGGGTCACCGGGAGTATCGCAGCCTACAAGGCTGCCACACTGATCCGGCTCCTTGTCAAGGCAGGGGCTGAGGTGCAGGTGGTGATGACGGCAGCGGCGAGGGAATTCATCACCCCGCTCACCCTCTCCACCCTCTCCGGTCGACCGGTACTGTGTGACTTCTTTGACCACAGCGACGGCACGTGGCACAGCCATGTGGAGCTGGGGCTCTGGGCAGACCTCTTCATAGTCGCCCCGGCCACCGCCTCCACGATGGCCAAGATGGCGTATGGCATAGCTGACAATCTCCTCGTCACCTGCTACCTCGCCACACGAGGGCGGGTCTACATCGCCCCGGCGATGGACCTCGACATGTACCGCCACCCATCGACCATCGCCTCCACTGACCGCCTCAGAGGGATGGGAGCGACGATACTCGAGGCGGACGAGGGAGAGCTGGCGAGCCACCTCATAGGCAAGGGACGACTGCCTGAGCCGGAGGAGATCGTCCGCAGGATAGAGGAGGATATGGGCGAGGCAACGATACTTGCCGGAAAGCGGCTACTGATCACCTCGGGACCCACGTATGAGCGGATCGACCCGGTCCGCTTCATCGGCAATTACTCCTCCGGACGCATGGGCAAGGCACTCGCCGAGCAGGCGATCCGGATGGGTGCGGAAGTCACCCTGGTGACCGGTCCCGCCCAGGTCCTCCCGACTCCCCACGAGAGACTGCGGGTGATCCGGGTCGAGAATGCTGACGAGATGATGGAGGCCTGCCGCTCAGTGACCTCGTACCAGATAGCCATCTTCTGTGCTGCCGTGGCAGACTACAAGGTGGCTCATCCCGAGGAACAGAAGGTGAAGAGGGAGAGTCGACCCTCGATGACGATCGAGCTGGTCCCCAATCCCGACATCGCCGCACTTATGGGCAAGCAAAAGGACAAGGAGCAGATACACATCGGCTTTGCCTTAGAGACCCACCTCGATCTCGAGCAGGTGAGGGACAAGATGGAGCGGAAGAATTTTGACCTCATCGTCGCCAATACCCTTGAGGACGAGGGAGCCGGATTTGGCACCGACACCAATCGAGTGACCCTACTCAGCCGGGACGGCTCTATCGATCGCTCCCTGCCACTGATGGACAAGGAGCAGGTGGCACTCGAGATCCTCAACACCCTACCCCAGCTCAGCTAATCGGAGCCACTATCCACTTCTCCTTATGCAGATCTTCGCGCGCCCTATTGCCCTCCTCGCCACACTCCTGATGAGCGCGGTGGCGATACCGCTCTCGGCTCAGCAGTTGGTCACGTCACGCGTAGAGGTCGACGCCTCAGCGCTGGGCTCGACAGCCGCCAAGGACGCAGAGGGACTGAGTGAGCGGGTACGGCGATTTGCCGACGGCTTCAGCCCCGACGTGCGGCTCAGCATGACCCCCAAGGAGCCTGTAGCGGTATCGATCTACATACGGCTTACTGCCGGGTCGGGACATCACTTCACGGGAGACCTCACGCTCACCGCCTACAGACCGATCTACGGGAGTGAGCGGCAGAGTCCGCTCTTCATGGTGATGGAGCGCGAGATACCCATCTCCACAAGCGAGGCCGGGACCTACTTTCCACTACCCGGCTTGATCCCGGAAAGCATCCTCGGGCGTCGCCTTTACTACTACCTGACGGTGTCGATGTTGCTCTACTACGACTCCTTTGACACCCTCGGCGGTCAGCCTTTCCTCGATCATCTGCAGCAGAGGTCAGAGCAGCTCGGTGACGCCTGGCGGGAGAGTGGCGACCTCCGATCGGCTCCCCTCAGCCCGGATCGGCTACTCCCGGAGCTGCGCACCGGTGAGGGCACTCGCGGGCGAGAACTCTACTGCTTGTACCACAGGGAGGTGCTGGATGAGCCGATGGAGTCGAGGAGCAGGGAGAGCCTCACCTACTGGCTCAAGGAGATGAATAAGCTTCGGCTCTCGATGCTGGCTCCCCGCCTGATCCAGATGATCAACGAGACCAAGTCGGGAGAGCTGCAGCAGTGGAGCAAAGACCCTGAGGTAAGGAGCATGATAGAGGAGCTTATCCCCTGGATCAGAGAATAGAAGGAGTATATGATCACACACTTACACATCAAGGATTTCATCCTCATAGACCACCTCGAGTGGGACCTCCAAGAGGGCTTTACCTCGATCACCGGTGAGACCGGCGCGGGTAAGTCCATCATCATCGGAGCCATCGAGCTCCTCCTCGGAGGTCGAGCAGACATCCGCAAGATGCTTCGCTCCGGTGCCTCAAAGGCGGTGGTCGAGGCCTCCTTTTGCATAGAGGAGCGGGTGGGACTGAAGCCGGTTTTTGAGAAAAACGACCTTGACTACAGCCCCGCCTGCATCCTACGGCGTGAGGTGCTCAAGAGCGGGAAAAGCCGAGCGTTTGTCAATGACACACCGGTCTCAGCAGGCTTACTCAAGGAGATCGGTGACCACTTGGTCGACATCCACTCTCAGCACCACAACAGGCTCATCGGGGACCCGGACTTCCAGCGCTCCGTGATAGACACACTCTCGGACAATCAGGGGGAGCGAGAGGCTTACGCTGAGAAGTATGCGCTCTATAGGAGACTGTCCGCTCAGCTCACGTCGGAGCAAGAGCGGGTCCGCAAGCAGCGAGAGGAGGAGGACTACATCTCCTTCCAGTACAAGCAGCTGAGCGATGCCCACATCACATCGGGCGAGGAGGCAGAGGTCCGCGAGCGTCTCACGATGGCGGAGCATGCCACAGAGATCTCCCAGCTGATGCAGGAGCTGGCAGGGCTCGACGGCTATGGTCGCGAGGAAGAGGTCTCGGTGCTGTCGCGACTGCACACCCTCGCCCACGACTGCAAGGGCTTTGCCGACACCTTTGCCCCCGCAGGGGAATACGGAGAGCGACTGGAGGCGGTCTACATCGAGCTTGCCGACATCAGCAGCGATGCATCACGTCAGCTGGACGAGATAGAGATAGACCCACAGGAGGTCGCCCGACTCCAAGAGCGGATGAACCTCCTGCAATCTCTGATGTACAAGCACAACGTGCCGGATGGCGACGAACTAATCAAGCTCCGTGACCGGTACAAGGAGCAGCTGGACTCCATCACCTCGGCGGACGATCGTATAGAGGAGCTGCGCCGAGAGGTGGAGCGTACTCGCTGCGATGCAGCGAAGATGGCACAGCAGCTGACGAAGAGCCGGGAGCGAGGGATCAAGTCCTTCGTCCCCTCGCTTATGGAGGCGATCGATGAGCTCGGCATAGCGGGTGCCTCCTTCAAGGTCAGTCTCACCAAGACCAAGGATCTGACCCCGACCGGTGAGGACGAGATCCAATTCCTCATAGCGACCAATAAGCAGACAACCCTCCAGCCGATCGATGAGATCGCCTCCGGCGGAGAGATCTCCAGGATTATGCTTGCCCTCAAGGCGATCATCGCTGAGCGGCAGATCCTCCCGACGATAATCTTCGACGAGATCGACACCGGGGTCAGCGGTCGCGCCGCCGAGAAGCTCGGGCGGATCATGCGGCGACTCAGTCGCCATCTCCAGGTGCTCTCAATCACCCACCTGCCACAGATCGCCGCACAGGCGGATCATCAGGTGGTGGTCGAGAAGGAGGAGGGTCAAGACACCTACAATACCTCACTCCGACCCGTTGAGGGCGAGGAGCGAGTCGCGGCAATCGCTGCGATGCTGAGCGGTACAGCTCAGACCGAGGCAGCTCTCGACAACGCCAGAGAGCTGCTGACGCATACCGAAGACTAATCCCAAACCAATCACTTATACAAAAAAACCAATCATGTCCAAAAAAGCTATTTCTACAGAGAAGGCACCGGCAGCCATCGGTCCCTACTCACAGGCGATCTGCACCGGTGATCTGCTCTTCATCTCAGGTCAACTGGGGCTCAACCCCGAGACCGGCAAACTCGCCGGTGACACCGTCGAGGAGCAGTGCAGACAGTCCTTTGCCAATATCAAGGCGATCCTTACCGAGGCCGGTATGACGATGGACAACGTCGTCAAGTGCATCGTCTACCTGACCAATATGGGAGACTTTGCCGCTGTCAATAAGATCTATGCGGAGCAATTCACTGCTCCCTTCCCGGCACGCTGCGCCTTCGCCGTAAGCGCACTGCCTGCAGGAGGCGTGATCGAGATCGAGGTGACCGCAGCCAAGTAAGGCGCTCACTTTCGTACAAAAAGGGCGGGTACTGACCCTATTCCGGATCAGTACCCGCCTTTTTGGCGATAAACGATAGCGAGACCACACATCAAGATTAGTATAATGCCCTTTCTTTGAAAGACTCAGGCATAAGGACCACGCAAAGGGGCGCGATTGTGTACCTTTGTGGCTCAAAGAGCAAATGTCATGACTGAAAATCACACCCAAGACCAATCCTCAGTCCACCGTCAGGTGCTTGCAGTGATTGTCTTCTTCGGCATCATCAGCATGCTGGGAGACGTTGTCCACGAGTCCGCTCGCAGTGTCAATGGTCAGTACCTCAGCCTCCTCGGCGTGTCGGCGGCTCAGGTGGGGCTGGTATTCGGTCTGGGCGAGTTCATCGGCTATGCGCTCCGGCTCATCTCCGGAGTCATCCTCGACAAGAGTGGCAAGTACTGGCTCTTCCTCTTCCTCGGCTATGGGGTCCACTTCGTGATACCGCTAATGGGCTGCACCACCAGCTGGGGCGTACTCATCGTCCTGATCCTGACGGAGCGGATAGGGAAGGCCTTCCGCAGCCCGGCCAAGGACACGCTCCTCTCCGGCATCTCTGAGCGGCAGGTGGGACTGGGCTTCACATTTGGGCTGCAGGAGGCGCTGGACCAGCTCGGTGCCTTTCTCGGTCCGCTGATCTTCACCGCAGTCTTTTACTACGCCGGTCAGAGTGGTGTGGGGGAGTTTCAGCTCGGGTACAGGCTGCTGGCGATCCCCTTCGTCGTGCTGATGCTCTTCCTCGTATACGTCTGGCGGCGGGTGTCACGCTTAGAGCGTGAGCATGGCGCTGTCGCTCCAGCGGGGGAGCCGCGGAGGCTGAGCCGGATGTTCTGGATCTACTCCGCCTTCACCTTCTTCACCGCCTTTGGTCTGCTCAACTTTGGCATCATCGGCTATCACCTCAAGGTCCGGTCCATCATGTCCGACACGATGATCACGATGCTCTACGCCGGCGCTATGGGCATCGATGCCTTAGTGGCACTGCTCATCGGGCGAACGTACGACCGACTGAAGGAGCGGACCGGATCCAAGACGGGCGGCATCCTGGTCCTCCTCATCGTGCCACTCCTCACCCTGCTGCTGCCGATCCTTACCCTCAGCACCTCAGTCCCGGTGGTCATCTCCGGGATGGTGGTCATGGGGGTGATCCTCGGTGCACACGAGACGGTGATGCGCTCCGCAATAGCCGACCTGACGCCATACAAGAAGCGCGGACTCGGCTTCGGGCTCTTCAATACCTTCTACGGGCTGGCACTGCTTGCCGGGTCGGCTCTCAGCGGGCTACTCTACGACCGGGGGCTGACGATGGTCATCATCCTCCTCACCGCCCTCTCCGAGGGGATTGCCCTCTTCTTCTACTGGGTCATGTATCGTAAGGTAAGAGTGACAGCGCAGTGAGACCACTATTCCTCATAGGACTCCCCGGCGTGGGGAAGAGTACCATCGGGCGGATCGTTGCCGAGCGGCTTGGGCTGCGATTTGTCGATACGGACCTCTTCGTCGAGAGCCGGTACCACGCCACCATTTCATCAATGATCGGTTGCTGCGGGATCGACAAGTTTCGCAAGAGAGAGCGGGTGGCGCTGCTGGAGCTGCTGCAGGCAGAGGACACCCTCATCGCTACCGGCGGGGGGCTGCCGACCTGGGAGGACAATATGGACAGGATGCTGGCTCGCGGGCTAGTGGTCTACCTCCGCTCACCGCTTGATATCCTCGCCGACCGACTCTACAGCGTCCGTGCGACCCGACCGGCAGTGGCAGAGAAGACGCATAGCGAGGTACGGGACTACCTCGAGGCGATCTCAGAGAAGAGAGAGCCTTACTACTCCCGAGCACAGGTGGTGGTGCCGATTGGTCACCTGAGGTGTGCGGAGGAGGAGCGCGAGGCTGCGGAGCAGGTGATAGAGGCGATCCGACATCATATGGAGAAGGAGGATGCCTGAGATGGAGAGAAGAGAAAGTCTCGCGGCACTCCTCAGCGGCTCTGACCTCATCACGCCCGAGGAGGTGACCGAGTACATCCCGATGATGGTCCGCACAATATGGCACCAGGGTACCCCTTTTGACCTCCATACCCCGATCCGAAGAGGGCTGCGACCCTCCTCCCCCATCGGTCGCTCCCCTGCCGGCTGTGCACCCGTGGCGCTAGCCCAGCTACTCACGCAAGTGGCGGTAGCACACGGCTCCCGAAATCCTCTCTTCCGCTCCCTTGAGCGGGTCTCCGCCCTCGATCCCCGGGTCACCTCCACCGCCTCCGAGCGGGAGATGGCAGGTCGATTTCTCTCAGAGATAGGCACAGCTCTCTCGACGATCTACACGACCGACTTTGGGCTCACCTGGCCGTGGCGTATCCGACTTCTCCTCACCCGTATAGGCTTTCATCAGGCGAGGCTCCACTGGTGGGGGCTGAGAGAGGCGATCGAACAGAGCCTCCGAAGTGGACTGCCGGTGATCCTCACAGCCGGACGGAATGACCTCACCTTCCACACCTGGATCGTGGATGGACTCCTCCGCACGGAGGATGCACTCTATCTCCACTGCAACTACGGCTGGGGCGGTCGAGCCAATGGGTACTACCGCTATGGGCGATACGATGTGTCCCGAGGACCGATCTTCCGCAGCCCCGAGGAGCAGAGACTGCCTCGCACCTCCTCGGGACGATACCACCTCCTCCCCGGCGTCATCACCCTATGAGGCAAAAGGATAGCACTCTATACCGAGCCGAGACGCTGACACTGGGGACGTTTTTCTGCCTCTACGTGGCTCAGTCCATCCCCTCAAGCTTCCTCTCCACAGCACTGCAGGTGATGATGCGGGAGCAGCAATTCTCCCTCTCCTCCATCGGGCTCCTCCAGCTGGTCAAACTCCCGTGGATTCTGAAGTTCCTCTGGGCGCCCTTGGTGGACCGCCACTGCCTGACAGTGCGGGACTACAAGCGTTGCATCATCGTCTCGGAGGTGATCTACGCCGGGCTGCTCTGCGCCATAGGTCTGCTGCAGGTGAGCAGCGACATCTACCTGATCCTCGGACTGATCATCCTGGCGCTGATCGCCTCAGGGACACAGGACATCGCCACCGACTCGCTCGCAGCGCTGAACTACGGAGGGCGCGACAAGAGTCTCGTCAATACGATGCAGTCCTCGGGAAGCTTTGCCGGCACACTGGTCGGCAGCGGGCTGCTCTTGGTCGTCCTACACCGCTACGGCTGGCAGGTAGTCCTGCTCTGCCTGGCACTCTTCGTGCTGCTGGCGATGGTACCCTTAGGGCTGGAGCGGCAGACCACCTTTGAGAAAAAAGATCCCAAGCAACGTGCCGGGATCGGTGACTTCGTCCTCTTCTTCTCTCGAAAGGGGATCTGGCGCCAAGTGCTCTTCCTCCTACTCTTCTACTCAGGCCTGATGGCGATACTGCCTATGCTGCGTCCGTGGCTGGTGGACCAGGGGTTTGATATGGGCTCCATAGGCATCCTGAGCGGACTGCTCGGCACCGGTACTGCCTTTGTCAGCTCCCTCACCTCGGGCTTCGTCGTCCGCCGCATCGGGATCTATCGCGCGCGGAAGTACTTCGCCACACTGATCTTGGTCGCCACACTCTACTTCCTCATACTGACGCAGGTCGAGGTCAGCACGCTCCTCGTAAGCATCGGTGTGATGCTTCTGTGGACGGCTTACGGGAGTGCGACGGTCGTCGTCTATGTCTCCTCCATGGAGACCCTGCGTGCGGGTCGCGAGGGTACGGACTTCACGGTGCAGATCGTGATCACCCACCTCTGCGGTATGGGGATGGCGATCCTCGGTGGCGTGGTCGCAGACCATACCGGCTACAGTGGACTCTTTGCCCTTGCCGTACTGCTGGCACTCATCTCACTTATCTATATACACCTTGTTTTTAAGAATGAAAAATAGCGATACCCTCCTCGAGAAATACAATCAACCTGTCCCCCGATACACCAGCTATCCGCCTGCCAATTTCTTCCACAGCATTGCGCCGAAGGACTTCCTCGCAGCCGTAGAGGCGTCCAATGGGGCGTCGGACAACCACGTCTCCTTCTACATACACCTGTCTCTTATACACATCTCCGAGCCCACGAGACCGTTATTCTAAT
>CAMXXM010000038.1 GCA_947253195.1 uncultured Porphyromonas sp. | reverse complement strand
AGTCCGTGATGTATACACCCTCGACAACGGCCTGCTCGTGATGGTCGCCACCGACCGCATCTCCGCCTTTGACGTGATCCTCCCCAAGGGGATCCCATTCAAGGGCGAGATCCTCAATCGCATCGCCGCTGCCAATCTCGATGCCACAGAGGACATTGTCCCCAACTGGAAGATCGCCACACCCGACCCCATGGTCACCATCGGTCACGCCTGCGAGCCGTATAAGCTCGAGGTGATCGTCCGTGCCATCCTCACCGGTAGCGCATGGCGTGCCTACAAGGCAGGCGAGCGCAACCTCTGCGGCGTGATCCTGCCTGAGGGGATGAAGGAAAATCAGTACTTCGAGCACCCGATCCTCACCCCCACCACCAAGGCGGACTCCGGGCACGACATGAATATCACCCCCGATGAGATCGTGAAGCAGGGGCTGATGACTGCCGAGGAGCTGAAGGCCATCTCTGACATCGCACTCCGACTCTTTGAGCGCGGCAGCGAGCTGGCGAAGAAGAAGGGGCTCATCCTCGTCGACACGAAGTACGAATTTGGCAAGAAGGACGGCAAGATCTACCTCATCGACGAGATCCACACCCCCGACTCGAGTCGCTACTTCTACGCTGACACCTATAAGGAGCTCTTTGAGGCCGGGAAGCCTCAGCGCCAGCTCTCCAAGGAATTTGTCCGCCAGTGGCTCATCGACCACGGCTTCCAGGGCGAGAAGGGTCAGCAGGTGCCGGAGATGACCGACGCCTACTGTGACAGCGTCTCTGAGCGCTACATCGAGCTCTTCAATGACATCATGGACGAGCCCTTTGAGCGTCACGAGACCGGCGACATCGAGAAGCGCATAGAGACCAACGTCACCGACTGGATCCGCCGGCATGGCAAGTGAGCCGAGACGCGAGAGTCCCGCTTTCTCCACCCAGGTGCGGCAGATGTTTGACCACATTGCGCCGCAGTACGACCTGCTGAATAAGCTCAACTCGCTCGGCCTCGACCGCCACTGGCGCCATGTGCTGGTGCAGTCTGTCGCCAGCAGTCGCCCGAGGCAGATCCTCGATGTGGCGACCGGCACGGGTGACGTGGCGATTGCGCTGGCGCGTGCCTGCCCCGAGGCGCAGGTCACCGGTATGGATCTCTCTCGGGAGATGATGGCTGTCGGGGTGCGCAAGGTGGAGGCTGCCGGTCTCGCTGATCGGATCGGATTTGGGGTCGGTGATGCTCTCGACATAGACCTGCCTGACGAGGCTGTCGATGCGGTCACATGCGCCTTTGGCGTCCGCAACTTCGCCTCCATAGAGCAGGGGTACCGGGAGTTTGCCCGCGTGCTGCGCCCCGGTGGTGTCGTCGCTGTACTCGAGCTGACTGAGCCGGAGAGCGGACTCCTCCACACCGGCTACCGGCTCTACACCCGACTCTACCTCCGGCGGATGGCACAGCGCTACTCCGATGACCCAGAGGCGTACGACTACCTCCTCCACTCCATCGCCCGCGTCCCCGCAAGAGAGCGGATGACCGCCCTCATGGAGCAGGCCGGGCTGGAGCAGTGTCACTACCGCATCTTCTTCCCCGGCGTCTGCGGCCTCTACCTCGCCCGCAAGCTGGGCGCACGCTGATCCCTTTTTATATACAAAAAAGCGGCTCCACCGGTCTCTCGCATGAGATCCCGGTGGAGCCGCTCTGTAAAGGGTGTCAGTGCATCACTTGCGCACGTAGTGCTGCATCGGCTCGTCGGGCAGGATCATCGACAGCTCGATGAAGCCGGCGTACTCGCCGTCCTGGTACCAGGGGATCTGGTAGATGAGCTTTTTCTTCCCCTTCTTATCGATGGTGTAGACGTGCTTGAGCTCCTCGGTCATCATCTTCCGGAGGAGTGAGCGGGCAGGCTCGGGGTGGCAGTCGAGGACATTGAAGCCGATGAGATCTCGCCCATCGGGGCAATTAACCTGGCGCGACTGCCGGTTCATCTCGATGATCTTCCCCTCCTTGTCGCAAATGGTGACGGATATATCCGCCTCGTCAAAGTACTTGAGCATAATAGTGTGGTGACTAAGTATTGTGTCGCAAAGGTACCCACACTTGGAGATAAAATCGCTACTTTTGCCCCACAACGAAAGATCCTTATGACAGCACATAGAGACAAAGAGAGAGAAGAGGAGGGGCTGCAGCTCCTCCGCCCGCACGATACGCACTACCCGGAGGACTACGATCCGTCGGTGCTGGAGACTTTTGTCAATAAGCACCCGGAGAACGACTACTGGGTCCGCTTCAACTGCCCCGAGTTTACCAGCCTCTGCCCGATCACGGGGCAGCCGGACTTTGCCGAGATACGGATCAGCTACATCCCCGACGTGCGGATGGTGGAGAGTAAGGCGCTGAAGATCTACCTCTTCTCCTTCCGCAACCACGGTGCTTTCCACGAGGACTGCGTCAATATCATCATGAAGGACCTGATCCGCGTGATGAACCCGAAGTATATCGAGGTGACGGGGCTATTCACGCCCCGAGGCGGCATCAGCATCTACCCCTACGCCAATTACGGCCGTCCCGGCACCCGCTACGAGCAGCTGGCGGAGCGCCGTCTCGAGGCACACGAGTAAGCTTTTTTACTCTGTGACCAGCTCAGCGGCACGGAGCTTGGCGGAGCGGACGCGGGGATTGCGCTCTATCTCCTCGGCTGAGGGGATGACGGGCTTGCTTGAGAGCGGTCGGAGTGGCGCCCTGAGGTTGCCATAGAGGTCCGTCTCTCGGTCGCCCTCCACGTTGCCGTAGCGGAAGAAATTCTTCACCGGGCGATCCTCGAGCGAGTGATAAGTGAGGAAGACCGCCCGCCCGCCGGGAGCGAGCAGGGTCGGGAGCGACTCTAAGAGCGCATAGAGAGCGCCCATCTCGTCATTCACGGCGATGCGCAGTGCTTGGAAGACCTGCGACAGCACCTTATTCCTGAGCTTCTTATTGCGCTCCGAGGCGATCGGGCTCAGCGCATCGATCAGCCCCTTCATCGTCTCCAGCTCGCCTCGCTCGGAGGCCTGCTTGATCAGCGTGGCGGCGCGGCGGGACTGCTGCACTTCGCCGTAGGTATGCAGCAGCGTGGCGAGCTCGGTCCACTCCAGCCGGTCGATCAGCCGGCGGGCGGTCTCACCGGCGGACTGATTCATCCGCATATCTATCGGCGCATCGTCGTAGCGGAAGGAGAAGCCTCGCCCCTCCTCGTCAAAGTCGTGCGACGAGACCCCGAGGTCGGCGAGCAGACCATCGATGCGGGGCACGCCGAAGTAGGTGAGGAAGCGGGAGAGGTAGCGGAAGTCGGTCCGGACAAAGGTGAAGCGCTCATCGCTGATGTCGCACCGGTCGCGCGCATCAAGGTCGCGGTCGAGACCGAAGAGGTGTCCCCCGGGTCCCAGCCGGCTCAGGATCTCCCGCGAGTGACCGCCGCCGCCAAAGGTGGCATCGACGTAGATCCCATTGGGGTCGGTGATCAGACTGTCGACGGTCTCCCGCAACAGTGCCGGCACATGGTATACCCCTGCTGTCGTGGGGCTGCTACTCCTCTCCTCACTCATGGGTCACTCCAGCACCTCCAGCTTGGTCATAAAGGGGAGCACCCTCCGCGGATAGGTCTGCATCAGTCGGTGTAGCTCGTGATCCTCCGTGAGCCTCAGCTCCTCCAGCAGCTCCTTATGGTCGCCCTCGAGCTGAAGGGCATACCCTCCCTCATCGGGCAGGCGGAGGAGCCGGACAGCCGTCACCCCATCGTAGTCCCGCCAGGCGGGCAGTAGCCGCTCTCGGAGGTAAAAGAGGACCTCATCCAGCAGCTCCGGCTCGCAGGAGAGCGTGACATTGTAGATGTAGCTACTCATTTCTCCTCAGTGGTGCTGCTCTCGTCCAAATCTTCCTGTGTCGTGACGACAGCGGGATTGCGACCATCCTTATTCATACGGAGGAGCCTATCAGCGCGCTCACTCTCGAAGCGCTCGTGCGCCTTTTTCTGCGCCTTCTCCTCCCTCTTCGTCAGCTTCTCCTCCTTGAGGGCATAGAGCGGTATCGGCTCACCCACCACGTATTTCATATAGAAGTAGTGGATCACCATCGTGAAGGGAAGGGCGAAGAAGATACCGATCGCACCGAGGAGAAATCCCCAGACGGCCAGCGAGAGGATGATGATCGAGGCGCGCATGCCGAGGCTCTTCTGCATGATCAGGGGTCGGAGCACGAAGTCCTGAAGCACCTCCGAGACCATCATGATGGCGACCGCAATCAGCAGCACGACCCAGAAATTCTGCCCCGTGGCTACGGACTGTAGGGCGCAGCAGAGTACCAGCGGCGGGTAGCCGACGATCTGGAGATAGGGGACAAAGTTGAGGATCCCGATCAGCAGTCCAAGGGTGATCCCCATCGGCATCCCCATAAGGGCAAAGCCGATGGCGAGATAGACGGCGATGATCAGCGCGATCAAGCCTTGACCACGTATGTAGCTATTGACATAGACATTGATCACCTCGCCGGCCTCCATGGCGTAGTGGCGGATCTTGTGGGGGAAGAGGTGGTAGAGCCCATGGATCAGCACCTCATAGTCAAGGAGGATGAAGAAGAGGTACATCACGAAGAGGAAGACCACCGTCAGTCCGCTCACTACCCCCATAGCACTCGAGAGCATATCCCAGCCCGTCGAGACGGCCTGCATCAGGTAGTCGAGGATCTCCTTGATCTCAAAGTGCTGGAGCCACATATTAAGATTGAGGGTATTGGCGACATCGGCGCGGTACTGCTCCGGCACCATCGCCAGGAGCACCTCCGCATCGGTATAGCGCGAGATCAGGCTCCACCCCTTGCTCCCCTCGTTGATCACCGAGGGGATGACAAAGGCGAGGAAGCCCCCGACGATGAGCAGGAAGAGCAACACCACCAGCGTCACTGACCAGCCCCGCTGCCGTATGTGCCACTTCCGCTCAAAGTAGTGTACCAGCGGCATCAGTACCGCTGCGGTGATCCAGGCGAGGACAAAGGGCCAGAGGATCACCTTGAGTGAGCCGACGATATACATCGCGAGCGCCACCACTGCGACCGCAAAGAGGCATCGGACAGTCCGATCCAGAGTAAATTCTTTTCTGAAAAAGTTTGTCAGCATAAACGAGTCGCGAGGTTTCCCCGCACGGAGGAAGGGAATTTTTGTCTATCTTTATACCTGTATGAATGACCTCTATGCAGGAGGTTCTCCATGAGTGGATGCGGATGTCGTGTGGCATCCACGCCACAAAGATACCATTTTCCATGAGACGCTTATCGCTCTACTTCCTCTCCCTCACCCTCCTATCCACCCTTACGGCGCAGTCCGTCCGGGTGCCTGCTGTCATCCCTGAGATGCTCGACGACACCGCTTGGGGTCTCAGCGTCCGCGACGTCACCACCGGCTTGCAGGTGGTTGACCTGCAGGCGAGCCACCTCCTCACCCCCGCCAGTACGATGAAGATCATCTCCACCGCTGCCGCCTACCGGATCCTCGGGCCTGACTACCGCATCCCGACCGAGGTGATGATGACCGGATCAGTGCGGGACAGTGTGCTGGAGGGCGACCTCTGCCTCGTGGGGCACGGTGACCCGACGATCGAGTCCGCCCACCTGCCCAAGGGGGAGCGCTGGGTGCTCTACGACGAGATCACCGCTGCCCTCCGCGAGCAAGGCGTCAGCCGGGTCACCGGCTCGGTGCTGGCACTCTCCGACAGGAGGGACTTCCAGGCGGTCAACCCCTACTGGTCCGCTGTCGATATGGGCAACTACTACGGCGCGGGTCACTTTATGCTCAATGTCCTGGACAACACCTACTACCTCAGCTTCCGAAACTACGGACGAGACTTCAGTGTCACGCCCGAGGTGCCTGGGCTTAGGCTCGTGGGACTCTACGCCCGCACCTCACGCGTCACCTCCGACTCGCTCTACGTCTCCTCCTTTCCCCTCTCCGACGGCTCACTCGCCATCACCGGTGCCTACCCCTTACGAGCCAAGAGCCTCGGCATCCGTGGAGTAGTCCCCGACCCGCCCCTCCTCCTTGCCAAGCGCGTCCGTGACCGGCTGCGGCGTGACGGCATCACCATCGACGGTGACTACCGCACCGTGGCACAGCTCCCCCGCAGGAGTGCCCTACTGATGACGCACTACTCCCCCCGGCTGAGCGAGGTGATCAGGCTGACCAACCACCACTCCATCAATATGTATGCTGAGGGGTGCCTCCGACTGATTGCCGACAGGATCCCTGCCCTCCCCGGCGAGACCGTGACGGAGACCGCCATCCGCGCAGTGAGGGACCACTGGGTCTCGCAGGGTCTCCCTGGAGCCCTCCTCGAGATGTACGATGGTAGCGGACTCGCCAGAGCCAATAAGGTGGCACCCGCCTATATGACCGATCTGCTCACGAGGGTGTGGCGCGAGACGGATGGCGCCGGCTTCCCCCGGCTGCTCCCCACCATCGGTCGGGAGGGTACCCTCCGGCTGCTCCTCGCCAGCACCCGACTCGAGGGTGCGGGGCGGATGAAGAGCGGCACCATCCACGGGGTCACCTGCTACGCCGGATACATCACCCACGGGGGCAGGACCTATGCCGTCTCCGTGATGGTCAATAACCACACCCGACGACACAGCGAGGTGCGAAGAGCCATCGGCGACCTCCTCCTATCCACCTTCGTCCTGTGAGAAGGGCGAAAAAAGTAACCCGTCTGCCCCTCCTCGGCTTAGCGACGATCACCTCACTCAACCGGAAGCTTCAGCGATGCAAATATAGCCCCCCCCCCGTTGGGAAGAGCTGTCTCTCCGTGTCTCTTCCTGTCTCTCCCTGACCAAAATTGCGTCTTCTGCGGTCTTCCCCACCTCGTGTCTCAATGTATCGTTAGAGAGCGATGATCCCACTGAAGCTCTACGGGATCGGCAGGCAGGAGCATCAAGAGGACAACCGGTCAGCGGGATCGCACCCGGCATGGGTGACCGCTTCCTCCTAGTGTAACACTCAAGTGCGTCCCCCCCTTGCCTGACAAGCGTCTTTCCGAGGGTGCGCCGGCAATAATGTGTACCTTTGTGAGGAAGTAAAAGATGATCTATGCAGGCAGACTCAGAGACACTGCTCCGGAGAGAGATCCCCGACACCTCACTGAGGAGACTCCTCCGTCTCTCCGGGCCGGTGGTCATCTCTCTGATGTCGCAAAATCTCATCGGCGTCATCGACACCGCATTCCTCGATCGTCTCGGGGTGACAGAGCTGGGAGGAGCATCGATCGCCTCGCTCGTCTACTTCAGCATCTTTACCGTCGGCTTCGGGCTCTCCTCCGGCACGCAGATCATCATCAGCCACAAGTATGGTGCCGGGCAGTATCGCTCGATCGGGAACGTCCTCGGCAATAGCATCATGATGCTCTTCGGGGCAGCGATCCTTGCGATCGTGCTCGCGCTACCGGTGGGGCGCTGGGCTTTCGGCACGCTGCTCACGAGCAGGGCTGTCGGGGCGGCAGCGACAGAGTACTGGAACTACCGGATGCTCGGCTTCGTCTTTATCTTCATCTCCTCCTCGATGCGGTCCTTCTTCGTCGGGATAGGGGAGACGAAGGTGCTGACCTACAACTCCCTCGTGATGTCGGTCGTGAATATCGTCCTCGACTGGGCGCTGATCTTTGGTAACCTCGGGCTGCCGGCGCTGGGCGTCAAGGGCGCCGCCATCGCCAGCGTCTGCGCTGAGGGAGCGTCCCTCCTCTTCTTCATCACCTACATACGCCTCCGCGTCGACCCCAAGAAGTACGGCATGGACCTGCGGGATGTGCTGCGCTGGGATGGTGTGGTGGCACGCTCGCTCCTGAGCATCTCCTCCTTCCTGATGCTGCAGGCGCTGATGTCTCAGAGCGTCTGGACGCTCTTCTTTTTCATGCTCGAGAGCCTCGGGGAGATGTCCCTCGGTGTCGCCTCGATCTCACGAAGCGTCTACAATGTCCTCTTCATCCCGATCATCTCCTACGGCACCGCAGTTCGGACCACCACGGGGCAGCTGATGGGCGCCGATGCTGCCGATGAGATTGCGCCCTATCTGCACCGGGCGAGCCGCCTCTCCCTCGGCACGGCGGCGGTACTGGCTGCACTGGTCTCCCTCTTTGCCTCCTCGGTCCTTCGTGTCTTCACCGACGACCCGGCACTGATCACGGCGGCCGTTCCGTCTATGCGGGTACTCTGCCTCTCCTTCGTCGTGGCGAGTGTGGGGAATATGTACTTCCACGCCGTCGGCGGGGTGGGATCGACGCAGAAGGTCTTCCGCATCGAGCTGACCGGCAATATCTTTTACCTCCTCTATGCCGTCGTGATGGTCTACCTACTCCGGGCACCCATTGCCGTCTGCTTCACGGTGGAGGCGATCTACTTCGGCATCATTGCGATCCGCAGCTACCTCTTCATGCGCTCGGGGAAGTGGCGCGGGGTGTATCTCGTGTAAGGGCGGAGATAAATGGGTAAATTTGCATAGCAACTAATCAGACAATACACATAGACCTATGAGAAGATTACTACTGATCAGCAACTCAGCCTCTCCCGGCGAGAGCTACCTCGAGAAGGCCGGTCCCGATCTCAATGACTTCCTCACCGAGGCAGATCGTGAGCAGATCATCCTCGTGCCTTACGCCGCAATCACCTACTCCTACGATGAGTATGTCAGCAAGGTCAATAAGGCGATGGAGCCCTTCGGGATCAAGGTCCACGGGCTGCACACCTACGACGACCCGGTGGCAGCGATCAAGCAAGCGACCGCCATCCTCGTCGGTGGTGGAAATACTTGGGTGCTGACCGCCACGATGCAACGCCTCGGGCTGATGGAGCCGATCCGCGATGCCGTCAGTCGCGGGATCCCCTACTCCGGCTGGAGTGCAGGGTCCAATGTCGCCTGCCCCACGCTGATGACGACCAACGATATGCCTATCGCTGAGCCGGAGAGCTTCCACACCCTCGGGCTGATCCCCTTCCAGATCAATCCTCACTACCTCGACAAGGCCCCCGAGGGACACGGAGGCGAGACGAGAGACTTCCGCATCATCGAGTTTATCACGCAAAATCCGGACATCTTCGTCGCCGGACTGCGGGAGGGTAGCCGCTTCCTCATCCAGGGCGATGAGATCGAGGTGCATGGAGAGAATAATGTCCGCATCTATCACGGTGGTGAGGAGACTCAGGAGATGATGCCTACGGGCGACTTCTCCTTCCTCCTCCGGGAGCCCTCTCGCGAGGAGGCGAAATGAGTGAGGGAGCCAGCCTGCGACCAGAGGTGAGCCCCCACGACACCGCCTGCCAGTACGATGCGGTGCTGAAGGAGTGCCGTGGGCTCTTCCTCCGGAAGTTTGACGACTACGGTGCCTCGTGGCGGGTTATGCGACCCTCAGCGGTGACCGACCAGATCCTGATCAAGGCGCAGCGCATCCGCTCCATACAGGAGCTGGGTGTCCAGCGTGTCGAGGACGGGATCAGGGGCGAGTTTGTCGGGATCTTCAATTACTCCCTCATGGGGATGGTGCAGCTGGAGCACGGCTATG
>CAMXXM010000037.1 GCA_947253195.1 uncultured Porphyromonas sp. | reverse complement strand
AACCTCACTGCAAACTAATACCGATATTAGACATCACTAATACCGATATTAGACAACTCTAACATCGGTATTAGAAGATTCTTTTACCGGTAAAAGAAATGCCTCTCCTCAAGTGGGGGTCACTCCTACAATAATTCTCCCTCGACATGAATGCGCAAAAGGACAAACCGTCTGTCAAAAAGAGCAAATCAGAAAAATAGCAGGTGGGCACAATTAGATATTTTTTACCCTAATCAGTCTTTTCCGTGCAATATAGGGCAATCATCTGTACCTTTGTAGTGTAGGCACAAGAGTGCTACTCAGAAAGCTTATCAATAGAAATAAGGATTGCAATCCAAAATAAATCAAAAGAAACAAATAGTATGAGCGAAAGCAGTAAGAAGATTTACTCCTTTGGCAACGGCAAGGCCGAGGGTCGCGCAGATATGCGTATGCTCCTCGGTGGTAAGGGAGCTAATCTCGCCGAGATGAACCTCGTAGGAGTACCGGTGCCTCCCGGATTTACAATCACGACAGAGGTCTGCAGAGCCTATCAGACCGAGGGCGCAGAGAATATCCGCAAGTCTCTCTCTGAGGACGTCAAGGCCAATATCGGTAAGATCGAGGCACTTGTGGGACGTACCTTTGGCGACCCGGCTAATCCGCTCCTCGTCTCGGTCCGCTCCGGTGCTCCTGCCTCTATGCCTGGTATGATGGACACCATCCTCAACCTTGGTCTCAATGATGAGGCTGTCGAGGGACTTGCCAAGCTGACCAATAACCCCCGCTTCGCGTGGGACTCTTACCGCCGCTTTGTCCAGATGTACGGCGACGTGGTGCTGGGACTAAAGCCCGAGAATAAGGACGACATCGACCCCTTTGAGCTGGAGATCCGTGCGGTGAAGAAGGCCAAGGGTGTCACCGAGGATACTGATCTGGAGGTGGCGGACCTGAGGGAGCTGGTAAAGCGCTTCAAGGCCGCTGTGCTGGAGAAGACCGGCAAGCCCTTTCCCCAGGATGTCCACGAGCAGCTGTGGGGTGCCATCTTTGCTGTCTTTAGCTCATGGATGAATGAGCGCGCTGTGCTCTACCGCCGTATGGAGGGCATCCCCGAGGAGTGGGGAACGGCCGTTACCGTCATGGCGATGGTCTACGGTAACATGGGCGACACCAGTGCCACCGGCGTCTGCTTCTCACGTGATGCCGCCACGGGTGAGAATGTCTTCAACGGCGAGTACTTGATCAACGCACAGGGCGAGGACGTAGTCGCCGGTATCCGCACCCCCAGCCAGATCACCCTCAAGGGCTCGCGCCAGTTTGCCGAGTACAAGGGGATCAGCGAGGAGGAGCGCAAGTCCGAGCACCCCTCTCTCGAGGAGGCAATGCCTGAGATCTACAAGGAGCTCTTCGAGATCCAGCACAAGCTGGAGCAGCACTACCACGATATGCAGGATATGGAGTTTACCGTCCAGGAGGGTAAGCTTTGGTTCCTCCAGACCCGTAACGGTAAGCGTACCGGTCGGGCTATGGTCAAGATCGCCATGGATCTGCTCCGTGACGGCATGATCGACGAGGAGGCTGCCATCGAGCACATCGAGCCCAATAAGCTGGACGAGCTGCTGCACCCGGTCTTCGATAAGAAGATGGAGAAGAGTGCCACGCTGATCGCTCGCGGTCTGCCCGCCTCCCCCGGTGCCGCTACAGGTATCATCTGCTTCTTTGCTGACGATGCTCAGGAGCTGCACCACAAGGAGGGACACCGTGTGATCCTCGTCCGCGACGAGACCTCTCCGGAGGATCTTGCCGGCATGCAGGTGGCTGACGGCGTCCTCACCGCACGAGGTGGCATGACCAGCCACGCAGCCGTGGTGGCCCGTGGTATGGGTAAGTGCTGCATTACCGGCGCAGGAGCGCTCAATATCGACTACAAGGCACGCACCATCACCGTAGGGGATAAGGTCTTCCACGAGGGCGATCACATCTCTATCAATGGCTCCACAGGTCGTATCTACGAGGGTGAGCTCAAGACTGAGGCACCCGAGCTGGATGATGACTTCCAGATGCTGATGGACCTCTGCTCCAAGCACAGCCGTATGGTCGTGCGTGCCAATGCGGACACCGAGCGCGATGCGAAGGTGGCCCGTAAGTTTGGCGCCGTAGGTATCGGTCTCTGCCGTACGGAGCATATGTTCTTCGACGGAAAGAAGATCAAGGCGATCCGCCACATGATCCTCTCGGAGACTGCCGACGAGCGATACAAGGCACTCGAGGTGCTGCTCCCGATCCAGAGGGAGGACTTCAAGTCGATCTTCCTAGCCATGGATGGTCACCCGGTGATCGTCCGCCTGCTTGACCCACCACTACACGAGTTTGTCCCCCACGATGCCAAGGGCCAGGAGGAGATGGCACAGGATATGGGTGTGACCGTCAAGTACATCCGCGAGAGGGTGCAGCAGCTGGCTGAGCACAATCCTATGCTGGGACACCGTGGCTGCCGACTCGGCAACACCTACCCCGAGATCACGATTATGCAGACGAGAGCCATCCTCGGCGCAGCCATTGAGCTGAAGAAGGAGGGGTACAACCCCATCCCCGAGATCATGGTGCCGCTGGCAGGTATCGTGCAGGAGTTCAATGAGCAAAAGCGCATCATCACCGAGACTGCTAAGGCACTCTTCGAGGAGGAGGGCGCACAGATCGACTTCAAGATCGGTACGATGATCGAGGTGCCCCGTGCAGCCCTGACGGCAGATAAGATCGCCGCCTCGGCAGAGTTCTTCTCCTTCGGTACCAACGACCTCACGCAGATGACCTTTGGCTACTCACGTGACGACATCGCGTCCTTCCTGCCCGTTTACCTCGAGAAGAAGATCCTCAATGTGGATCCCTTCCAGGTACTCGACCAGGACGGTGTGGGTCAGTTGATCCGTATCGCTGCCGAGCGTGGTCGCAAGGCCCGTCCCGAGCTGGTATGCGGTATCTGCGGTGAGCACGGAGGGGAGCCGTCGAGCGTGAAATTCTGCGACACAGTAGGGCTGAACTACGTCAGCTGCTCACCCTACCGCATCCCGATCGCTCGCGTGGCAGCAGCACAGGCTGCCATTGAGCACCGCAAGGATTCTGAGGCTGCGATGCAGGAGTGACACTATTAGTCTCACTCTGAGGTAAGACAAGAGGAGCTGTCCCAGTCAGGTGGGGCAGCTCCTCTCTTTTTTGCTACATTTGGCATATCAAGTCACGAAGCAAGAAACTGATATGAGAAAACTGATCATCACTCTACTGCCGCTACTGCTTACAGCACTCACGGCATCCGCACAGATCTTTATCCCCTCTGATCCTATTGGCACCCAGGCAACCTATACGACGACCGGGAAGGATGGGAAAAGCTCGACCGAGCAGCTAACCCTTCGCCGTGTCAGTGGCAATAACGTCTGGAGCAGCACACCGGGCGACTCGGACGAGATCCCGATATCTGAGTTAGTGCTGCCAGACGGTATGTACTACTCAATAGATGAGCTGAGAACCCTGGTGCGTCAGAAGATGAGCGGTAAGGCTGCTAAGCTTGCCAAGGTCGAGATCAATTGCCTCAGTGTGGACCGCTTTAGGATGCTCCCCCTACAGGGGACAGCCGGACAGACCTTTCCCGATCAGACACTGGAGGTGAGGGCAAAGGTCAAGTTCCTCGGACTGCTCAATCTCCACCTCACCATGACCATGGAGGGGGACAAGATCCTCCGGAGAGAGACACGGAAGACGCCTCTCGGTGAAGTCTCTACGATCGTGCGCACATACACAATGGTGTCCAAGACTGATGCCAAGGTTATGGGCAAGCGAGAGCAGAAGGTGGAGCGAGAGGAGGTCACCCAGTGGATCATACCGGGGAGGGGTCTCTATAGGGAGGAGAAGAGGAAGGGAAAAGAGCTGAGCGTAAAAGAGCTGACTGACTTCAGGCGCCCATAACCAGTAGGCATAAAAAAAGAGTGGGCAGCCTCCCAATCAAAAGGGAAGCTGCCCACTCTCTACGTATGGAGCTGTAAGGATCAGAAGCGATAGCCTAGACTAATGCCGCTACGGATGTATGCGGGGACAGCATCTTTCGTTGCGGAGACGAAGTTGCGTCCGGCGCCGGTATAGATCTCACCAACGAAGCCACTCTTGGAGATCCACTTCCAGCCGATGCCGAGACCGAGACCGGCTCCAAAGCCGTTGGCATCCTCAGTATCTATCTTGAGACCTCCGTTCACGCCACTAGAGAGGTTAGTCATCTTGGTGTACTTGCAATCAAAGAAACCGGCATTTACCTCGATGAAAAAGCCGGCACCGGGGAACTCGTCCTGCCCACGATGCTTCCAGAAGAACCACCGGGTATAGGGCATAACCGCAAACTTGTAGGGATAGGAGTCCTCCCAAGCGGCACTGGCTGCGACGCCAAGCGACAGATCCTCCAGCAGGATACGATCATAGGAGAGCTCGATATTGCCGGCGAGAGCCATGGGGAGATTGATCTTCACCTCATTGAGACGACCCTCCGTGAGCACCTGCTGCGCTTTAGCACTTGAGGAAAACGATACAGAGAGCAGCAGAGCAGCCGCAGTGAGTATCCACTTTTTTACGTTCATAAGACTATTACTTGACTTTGATATCTATTGGTGACTTGTTTAGGCAAAGATATACTATTTTCCCATAAGACGGTACATCCGAAGAGGTGCGCAAGAGACCGACCGGTCTGATCGTGGGGATCACTGCAGTGAGGAGACTATTCGAAAACTCAACGAGACAATAGTTCCTCGTGTAGCCGGTATCTCTCAGCAGCACTCACCGGGACACCTTTTATATATGTGGGAGAATAAAAAAGCCCGACCCACCGAGTAGTCGGCAGGTCGGACTGGATAATACTCAGTGTAAAGGATTACCGGCGATCGGCAAGCTTCTGCTGAGACTTCTTGTGATTATGGTTATTGATCATCCAAGCGATCGGTGACGCCACGAAGAGGGTACTCAGTGTACCAAAGACGATACCGAGGATGATAGCAAAGGTAAAGCTCCTCATGCTGGCACCTCCGAAGAAGAAGATCATCAGCACCACCAGCAAGGTACTCGTACTGGTATTTATCGTACGGGTAAGGGTGATATTGAGAGAGCGATTGAAGAGCTCCTTGCGCTCCATATCGGGGTGGTACTTCAGCTCCTCGCGGATACGGTCAAAGACGACGATGGTATCATTGATCGAGTAACCGATGATCGCCAGCACGGCAGCGATAAAGTTCATATCGATCTCCATGGTGAAGGGCATGATCTTCCAGAGGATCGCATAGAAGGCGATGATCACAAGGGTATTGAAAGTCACTGATGCGAAGGCGCCTACGGAGAAAGCGTAGTCCTTGAAGCGGATCAGGATGTAGATACCCATCACGATCAGGGAGAGGATCACAGCGATGGTGGCACCGGTCTTGATGTCATCAGCGACACTGGCACCCACCTTCTGAGAGCTCTGGATATTCTGCTCAACAAACTGGTCCTGGGTCGTACCTTGGGGCAGCTGGGACAGCAGGCTCTCATAGAGCTTAGTCTCAATCTCCTTGTCCACCTCGGGGGTGTTGGTCTCCACCTTGTAGTTGGTCGAAATACGTACCTGATCCTCAGAAGTGATGCGGATTACGCTGACATGCCCATCAAGAACGGGGCTCACGAGAGAGGTGATCTCGGCAGGCGTCACGGTGTGATCAAACTTTACCACATAGTTACGACCACCCGTAAAGTCAATACCTCTCGGGATGCCGATCGTGGCCATCATCACGCCACCGATCGCAAGGATCACAACAGCAACGGTGAGACCGATCTTGCGGAGACCGATGAAGTCGACGCGGGTATTCTCGAGGAAGTGGCGAGAGATCGGGGTTTCAAAGGTGACACCATTCATCTTGCCCTTCTCTGCCCGGGTCTCAAAGATGACACGAGTCATAAAGACAGCGGTGAGAAGAGAGATCAGCAGACCGATGATCAGCGTGGTGGCAAAGCCACGGATCGCACCTGAACCAAAGAAATAGAGGATCAGACCGGTCATAATCGTGGTGACATTGGAGTCAATAATCGCAGAGAAGGCATTGCCATACCCCTCCTGGATTGACTTCAGCATTGTCTTACCCTTCTTAAGCTCCTCTTTAATACGCTCAAAGACGAGCACGTTGGCGTCCACCGCCATACCCAGCGTCAGCACCATACCGGCAATACCGGGTAGGGTCAGGACGGCATGGATAGAGGCAAGGATACCGAGAGTGAGGAAGAGATTGACCAGGAGTGCCAAGTTAACTACGATGCCTGGGAAGAGACCGTAGATGAGGCACATATAGATCATCAGCAGTACGAGGGCTACGAGGAAAGAGATCACCCCTGCCTTGATGGCAGCAGCACCGAGAGACGGCCCCACGACATCCTCCTGAACGATACGTACAGAGGCAGCCATCTTACCCGACTTGAGGGTATTGGCGAGGTCGGTCGCCTCATCAACGGTAAAGTGTCCGGTGATCTGTGAGGTACCATTGGGGATCTCATTGATGACATTAGGTGCAGAGTAGACCACGTCATCGAGGACGATTGCGATGGGGCGGCCGACATTCTCTTTCGTCAGGCGAGCCCACTCCTTAGTACCCTCAGGATTCATAGTCATGGAGACACCCGGATCCTGACGGCCCTGCTGTTGATTGATCTCACTCTTAGCGCTGGTGACCACGTCGCCGGCGAGTGCCGGCTCATTGCCACGGCGAGAGCCCTTGAGGGCATACAGCTCAAAGACATTGCTCCCCTCGCTCAGCTCCTTGGAGCCCCAGCGGAGGACTAGGTCGCGCGGCAACACATCCCTTACCTGAGGCAGGCTCAGCATAGAGTCAATGGCGGCACGATCAGCCTTACGGGCCACAGCGACCACGGCAGCAGAGCTACCACGGGAGAGTTGCAGACGAGAGAGCAGAGGATTATCCTTGGACGCCGTCTGCGTCTCAGCGGTCTCAGCCACGGCGGTCGTATCAGAACCGGCGGCGATCTTCTGTGCCAAAGCCTCAGCGGCACTCTTGGCACTGTCGGCAGCAGCCTCTACAGCATCGGCAACCTCTCCGGAGGTCTCCTCAGCAGTCTCAGTCACCTCCGTTGCAGCAGTACGCTCAGAGTTGGAGTGGAGACGAGCCAATACCTGATCGGCAGCGACGAGATAGTCTCCCACCTCAGAGCCGAGGTAGCACTCCCAGAACTCAAGATTAGCACTACCCTGGAGCAGCTTGCGCACACGCTTCGGCTCAGTGATACCCGGTAGCTCCACGAGGATGCGGTTGCTCCCCTCGAGCTTCTGGATATTCGGCGCCACGACACCAAATTGGTCAATACGATTGCGCAGCACCTTGTGTGAGCTGTCGATCGCATCATTGACCGAGCGACGGAGGAAGGAGACCACCTCGTCATCGCTACTATTGGTATTGATACTCTCCTTATTGCTCAGGGTGCCAAAGACGGCAGCCAGACGAGCGTTGGGGTCAAGCTTATGGAATTCGTCGACAAAGAGGGAGACAAAGTCCTTCTGCGTCTGGTCTTGCCTTGCGATGGCATTGGTTAGCGCCTGACGATATGTGGGATCCTGGCTGTGACCGGAGAGGTTATCCAGCACATCAGCCACGTTGAGCTCCAGGACGACATTCATACCGCCCTTGAGGTCGAGTCCCAGTCCGATCTGATTCTCACGAACCGATTTGAGAGTGGAGCCAAGCCAAACCTTCTGAGGAGCCATGGAGTCAAGGTAGGCGATCTCCTTATTCACATCGCCTGCAGCATACTCCTTAGCCTTACCCTCATAGATCGATGCCACTACCGTAAAGGAGAGGTAGTACGCACTGATCAGTACTAAGAGGATGGTTGTCCACCTTACTAAGCCTTTATTCTGCATCAGTCTCTTATAAGTATGTAGTGATTATTGATTTCTTTGTCATTCACTTGCAGTCCCCTCCCTCATCCTATACGGTGGGAGCAGGGTACTTTTACGGTTGGCAAATGTACTGATTTTATGCCAATTTGCACTCCACCCGACCAAAGTAAAATTTGTTTTAAGAGGACAAGTCCCCTTAGCGTCGTCGCTTACCGCCTAAGAGAGTGCCAAGGATGGACCTCGTGATCTCTCTCCCGGCACTTGACCCCATGGCTCGGGTAGCCGACTTGAGTATTCCACCAAGCAAATCAGAGAAGTCGTCCTGCTGAGACTTTGCGCTCGCCTTAGTTTCCTTGGCGCGCCTCTCGGCTTCCGCCCTCTGCTGATCCTCCAGGCGACCTTGCTCCTCCCGATCTGCCAGATCCTCGTAAGCACTCCTCGGGTCGACGCTCTCGCGGTAGACACGCTCCAGAGGCGACCGACGGATAAGTGTCTCACGCTCCTCATCCGTCAAAGGACCGATATAGGACTGCGGTGGTAGCACACTCACCCGCTCCGAGATACTTGGCGCCCCATGTTCATCAAGGAAGCTCACGACAGTCTCACCTGTGCCAAGTCCCTGGATCGTCTCCGTCATATCGAGGGCGGGATTGGGACGAAAGGCATCCGCAGCCGCTTTCACTCGCTTCATATCGGACGGCGTGTAAGCCCTCAGGGCATGCACCACCTTATTCCCCAGCTGACCCAGCACCTCATCGGGGATGTCTGAGGGCGACTGGGAGATGAAGTAGATCCCCACCCCCTTGGAACGGATCAGCTTGATCACCTGTGTCAGCTTCTCCAGCAATGGCTTATTGATGTCGTCGAAAAGCAGATGTGCCTCATCGAAGAAGAAGACCAGCGCCGGATGATCGGGATCACCGACCTCCGGGAGGTTGTCGTAGAAGGAGCTCAGCAACCATACCAGCAGGCTGCTGTAGAGGCGGGGTGACTTCATCAGCTCCTTCGCCTCCAGGATATTGATCACCCCCTGCCTTCCCTCTGCGGTGAGCAGATCCTTGGGGTCAAAGTCCGGCATACCAAATATCCTCTCCCCACCCTGACGCTCCAGCCTGAGGAGAGAGCGCTGGATCGCACCGACAGAGGCGGTGGAGACATTGCCATAGGTGGCGGAGATCTCCTTACGATGATCCGAAAGGTAGCGCAGCATCGCCTGGAGATCCTTCAGGTCGTAGAGAAGAAGGCCATTATCATCCGCCACCCGGAAGGCGATCTCCAGTAGGCCGCTCTGCACATCATTGAGCTCAAGGATCCGCTCAAGGAGCATTGGTCCGATGCCGGAGATGGTCATCCGCATAGGGGTACCCTGCTCTCCGAAGGGATCCCAGAGGCGGACCGGATAGCCCTTCTCCTCATACCCCTCGCTCCGCAGACCATACTGATCCACCCGCTTGGTGACGGAAGACTTATTACCACCCCGCTGACCCATACCGGTCAGATCCCCCTTCGCATCCACGAGGAAGACTGAGCTGCCAAGGTCGCTAAAGATCTCCGCCAGCATCTGGCAGGTGACTGTCTTACCGGTACCGGTCGCACCGGCGATCAGTCCGTGACGATTCATCTTCTCAGGCAAGAAGCTGACAAAGCGCTCTCCTGTCCACCCCACGTAGGGGACTCCATCATTAGTAAGCATAAGTAGTACTACGGATACACAGCGGGTCACTCCCTCACCAACCCTATACAAGTTATCTCTCCACAAA
>CAMXXM010000036.1 GCA_947253195.1 uncultured Porphyromonas sp. | reverse complement strand
TTGGGCTGATCTTGGTCTCGGTCGAGACCTTTAGCCCCTACCCTGCGGTGGAGGCAGCCGGGACGGCACTTTGCTTCCTCGGTATGTACCTGCTCATCAGGGCGTATGTCGAGTCGTGGTATGTCTGGATCGTCTCCAACCTCCTCTACACCGTCCTCTACGCCCTCATCCCGGGATACGTCTACACCGCCATCCTCTACGGCGTGCTGACCCTGCTTGCTGTGCGGGGACTGATCGTCTGGAGGCGAAAGATGCACCACCGGAGCGACCATCTATGAGATACCTGCCCCACCCCATCTCCACCGTAATCTTCGCCGACGGAGAGGTTCCGTCCGAGGAGCTTGCCACCTCCATCCTCGCCCGAGCATCCCACGTGATCGTCACTGATGGAGCACTGAGCAAATACTACCGCCTCACGGAGCGCGATCCGGAGGTGGTGATCGGCGACGGGGACTCAGTCCCGACGGAGCTGCTGGAGCGGCACCGCCTCACCTTTACCCGCATCGATGATCAGATGACCAACGACCTCACCAAGGCGGTTCACCATGCCCTCCACGAGGGATGGCGGTCGATCACGATCCTGGGTGGGACAGGGCTGAGAGAGGACCACACGATCGCCAATATCTTCCTCCTAATGGACTACTACGAGTCGGGTGCAGAGGTGCAGATGGTGAGCGACTACGGGACTTTTGTCCCCTTCTCCGGTGAGCGGTGCTTCGACGTGCCGCAGGGGCTGGAGGTGAGCTTATTCTCCCAAGACCACCTGCCGATGAGTGCCGAGGGGGTGACCTACCCCTTCCATAAGGCGGTCTACCCGAAGCAGTGGCAGATGACGCTCAACAGCGTCACCGAGTGCCCCATCCGTCTCGAGGCGGAGGGGATCGCACTGCTCTACGTGGCGAGCGAGAGGTATGTCCCACGAGACGAGATCACTGTATGAGGGGTAACGATGAGCCCAAGGTGTACGTTGTCTGGTCGGGTCGGGAGACGGGCGTCTTCGACAGCTGGGACGACTGCAAGCCCCTTGTGGTGGGGGTGAAGGGAGCGAAGTACAAGTCCTTCAAGGGCATCACGCACGCTGAGGCGGAGCGGATCCTCGCTGACGGACCGGAGCAGTACTATGGCACCGGGACGAAAAAGGAAAAGGAGGCCGCACCGGACTACGAGCAGGCGAAGGCCTCCATCTCGCCCGATGCGATCGCCGTCGATGCCTCATCGCAGGGCAATCCGGGGCGGATGGAGTACAGAGGGGTCTACGTGGAGACGGGGGACGAGGTCTTCCACAGCAGGGTCTACCCGATGGGGACCAATAACATCGGCGAATTCCTCGCCATCGTCCACGCCCTCGCCTGGGAGGAGCAGGTGGGCTACTTCGTCCCGATCTACTCCGATAGCCGTAATGCGATCCGCTGGGTGAGGAATAAGGTCTGCAAGACGAAGCTCCCTCGCGATGAGCGCACGGAGCAGCTCTTCCGCCACATTGATCGGGCGATCCTCTGGCTGCAGCGACACGATCTGTCGCGGTACGACCTCCGGAAGTGGCCCACGGAGGTGCTGGGTGAGATCCCTGCCGACTTCGGTCGAAAGTAATAAGCAGCAAGAGCCCCGGGCGGTCGTATTCCGCTCGGGGCTCTGCTTTTAGAGGGTGGTCGCTCTTAGTGTTTCTTATTGGTCAGCGCCTCGACCACATTGATGGCGTAGTCGGCGAAGTGCTCGTACTCATCGATGTCATCGACGTAGTAGACGGAGGCCTCGTAGGGATACTTGAGCGCACTGACGTCCACGATATTTTGTTTCTCTAGAGCATCCCGTCGGTTGTTCATTTCATTCTCAAGGTTTTGCGCCCTGTAGAAGAAAGACTCATCCCTCGGGTAGGTCTCCACGGTGGCGACCGTATTGTCGAGGATCTGCTCGCAGAGGGTATGGAGCTCGAGGAGCGTGGCTACCAGCTCGGGAGCCATCTCGACGGAGTTGCCGCGCTGGCGACGCAGTGCGCGACCGATATTGAAGCAGGAGTCTCCCATACTCTCGATCTCGGTGGCGCAGCGCATATAGGCCTGGATGTCGTGGTGGGTCTCCTTGGAGAGGTCGTTGGTACTCAGGCGGGTGAGGAAGTCCACGATCTCGATCTCGACCCGGTCGCAGATATTCTCATACTTCTCCAGCCGCGTGAAGGTCTGCGTAAAGTGCCCCGGATCCTCCTCTAAGTAGAGCTCCCGCACCATGTCGAGCATAGTGCGTATCCGGCCGAGGTAGATCCCCATCTCCCGCTGCACCTGCAGGAGGGAGAGCTCACCGGTGGAGAGCAGCGGTGCGGAGACAAACTGGAGGTGGCTGTACTCCTTGCTCCCCCTGTGCTTCTTCGCCGGGCGGATCACCTGCTCGCAGATCTTGGCATAGAGGGGGATAAACCAGATCATGATCAGCATGTTGGAGACATTGAAGCAGGTATGGAAGAGCGAGAGTCCGATACTGACGGCACTGGTGTAGGCGACGATCTGTGACTGTGCCGCGCTCATTGCCGGATCGTTCAGCGTCCCACCGGCGGTCATCAGGCTGATCTGGTCGCTCGAGAAGCGACTGCCCAGCGAGCCTATGTAGTCATACAGCTCCCTCGGGTCGGCTCCCCCACCGCTCACCACCATCGAGGCGACGAGGTTGATGACGGGGTAAAAGAGGATCAGCACCCAGAGGACGCCGAAGACATTGAAGAGCAGGTGCGAGAAGGCAGCCCTCTTGGCGGTCGTATTGGCGCTCAGGGCAGCGAGGTTGGCGGTGATCGTGGTACCGATATTCTCTCCGAGGACCATCGCCGCACCGATGTGGAAGGGGATCCACCCCTGAACACACATCACAAGAGTGATCGCCACCATCGCACTCGACGATTGGACGATCAGCGTCAGGACCGTCCCGATAAGGAGGAAGATCAGGATCGACCCATAGCCCATCCCGGTGTACTTGGAGAGGAAGGCGAGCGCCTCGGGACTGCTCTGCAGGTCGGGCATGGAATTTTTAAGAAACTCAAGACCCAAAAAAAGCAACGCAAAGCCGAAGATGAACTCTCCTATGGCATTGAGGTTGCTTTTCTTAGAGAATATGAGTGGTATGCCTATCGCCATCATCGGGATCGTGAAGGCACTTATCTCCACCTTAAATCCCAGCAGCGAGATGATCCACGCCGTCGCCGTGGTACCTATATTGGCACCCATGATGACGCCTATCGCCTGCGTAAGACTGAGGAGCCCTGCATTCACGAAGCTCACCACCATCACCGTCGTAGCCGATGAGGACTGGATCATCGCGGTGATGAAGAGCCCGGTGAGCGCTCCGAGGAAGCGATTGGACGTGATGGCCGAGAGCAGCGAGCGGAGACGATCTCCGGCAGCTTTCTGCAGACCCTCGCTCATGATCTTCATCCCGTAGAGGAAGAGACCGAGGGACCCAAGCAGACTGAGGAAGTCAAGTAGACTGTAATTCATGACTTAATAGACTTACAGAGCAGAGAGGTATGCGGGAAAAACTTAAGGAGTACACCCTCTCCTATTAAATACCTTGACAAAGGTACCCACAAAATGGCAATAGCCGTAAGAGAGACCAAGTCTCTCAATTCTGCTTGGAAGTGGCTAATTTGCGTTATTAA
Organism: uncultured Porphyromonas sp.; assembly: GCA_947253195.1. Classification (GTDB taxonomy): domain Bacteria; phylum Bacteroidota; class Bacteroidia; order Bacteroidales; family Porphyromonadaceae; genus Porphyromonas_A. The sequence continues at coordinate 6,022 of CAMXXM010000036.1, read as the reverse complement.
TGCGCTTGGATGGAAAGAGAGAAGAGAGTGGATGAAAAAAAATAAGTAGGTTTGTGTGGATGCGGTAGGATTGCCGCCGGGAGAGACTGGTAACCCCTGAGTATAAGAGAGAGAAGACTATGCAAGAGACCCAATGGACGGAGGAGGATCTCCGTCAGATCAGTGATCACGGGATCACGAGAGCGGAGATAGAGCACCAGCTGGAGCTCTTTGAGGAGGGCTTTCCCTTCCCCACCATCGTGCAGGCAGCTGATGAGGAGCATGGCATCCGTGTGCTGACGGAGGAGGAGCAGCGCGAGGCGCTGGAGACTTGGTCCTCAGCCCTGAGGGATCCATCGGTGAGGGTCCTCAAGTTTGTCCCCGCCAGTGGTGCTGCATCGCGGATGTTTCGCGACCTCTTTGCCTATATGGAGGGCGGTGAGCCGACCGAGGCGGTGCAGCAGGTGCTGGATCGGATGGAGGACTTTGCCTTCTACGACGACCTCAATAAGGCCTGCATGCTGGGTGAGCGAGGCAAGGGAGCGCGCCGCCTCATCGATGCCGGTGAGGGTCGCACGGTGGTCCGCCACCTGCTGACGGAGGAGGGGCTGCACTACGGCAGTCTGCCTAAGGCGCTGATCCTCTTCCATAAGTATCGCGACCGTCCCCGCACGGCTGTCGAGGAGCATCTCGCCGAGGGGGCTAAGTATGCCCGTCCGGTCAGCGGCACGGTCCACCTCCACTTCACCCTCTCGCCGGAGCATATCCACCCCTTCAAGACCCTCCTCTCGCGCCGCCAGTCAGACCTGGAGGACGCCTTCTCCGCTGACTACGACATCACGACGAGCACGCAGAAGCCCTCGACCGACACGATCGCCGTGGGCTCGGACAATAAGCCGATCCGCGATGAGGAGGGACGGCTGATCTTCCGCCCCGGTGGACACGGCTCGCTGATCGAGAACCTCTCGGAGGTGGATGCGGACATCATCTTTATCAAGAATATTGACAACGTCGTCCCCGACAGCGAGAAGAGCAGCACCATCATCTACAAGCAGATCCTCGGTGGCGTGCTGGTACAGCTGCGAGACAGGGCGTACCACTTCATGGAGGAGCTGCGGGACGAGACGCGCGTGAGCACCTCGACGATACGCGAGGTGGAGGACTTCCTGAGGTCGGCTTTTTGCGTCGAGACCTCCACTCACAGCGACTCCACCGATGAGAGCGATGTGGTGGCGGAGCTGGAGCGTAATCAGGAGAAGGAGTCCACCATCCTGACCCTCCGCTCCCTGCTCAATCGCCCGATCCGCGTCTGCGGTATGGTACGCAATGAGGGCGAGCCGGGCGGCGGACCCTATATCGTCAGGAGTGAGGATGGCACGACGTCGCTGCAGATCCTGGAGAGCACGCAGATCGATCACGACGACCCGGAGGCGGAGCGGCAGTTTAGGGAGAGTCGCTTCTTCAATCCCGTAGACCTCGTCTGCTGCACGCGCGACTTCCGCGGCAACTCCTTTGACCTCACCCGATTTGTCGACAAGAGTACCGGCTTCATCTCCCACAAGAGCCGCAATGGTCAGCCCCTCAAGGCACTTGAGCGTCCCGGGCTCTGGAATGGCGCCATGGCCTACTGGAATACCTGCTTCGTCGAGGTGCCGGCCGATACGTTTAACCCCGTAAAGACTGTCAATGACCTCCTTCGCCCGATCCATCAGGCGGTGGAGGAGTAATATCCGAATCACTTTACACTACATTTACATATGAAAGAAGAGATAATCAAGAGACTTGAGTCGATGCGTCGCGCCATCAAGGAGGCCGGCATCGATGCGGTCATCGTGCCGAGCTTTGACCGGCACCTCAATGAGTATACCCCCCGCTGCTGGCAGGCTCGGCAGTACATCAGCGGCTTCCTCGGCTCTGCCGGCACCGCTGTCGTGACCGCCGAGCACGCTGCCCTCTGGACCGACTCGCGGTACTTCCTCGAGGCGACGGAGGTGCTCCGGGGGACCACCTATGAGCTGATGAAGGAGGGAATGCCCGGCACCCCTACGATCGCCGCGTGGCTTCGCAGCCTCCCGGAGATGAAGCGCGTGGCACTCAATGGCGAGTGCATGAGCGTCGCCGATGCGGCACAGCTGCAGAAGGAGCTGCGCCTCGGTCGGATCGAGCTCGACCTGTCGCACGACTTCATCAAGCAGATCCGCGGGGAGGAGATGCCCGACATCCCGCTCAATGACTTCTTCGTACAGCCGGATGAGGACGCCGGCAAGACTCCCCGCGAGAAGGTGGAGGAGGTGCGCCGGATGATGAGGGAGGAGAATGCCGACACCCTCATCGTCACGATGATGGACGAGGTGTGCTGGCTCTACAACGTCCGCTCCTCTGATGTGGAGTACAATCCTACCGGCATCGCGTATGCGATGGTGACGGCGGAGGGCGCTTTCTTCTACGTCGATGACCGCAAGATGACCGACGAGGTGCGCCGCCACTTGGAGAAGAATGGGGTGGAGGTCCGCCCCTACGACCGGATCTATGACGATGTCTCTGCTCTCCCCGAGACGGCGATCGTGTGGGTCGACCCGATCCGGACCAATGCCGAGCTGGGTCGCCGTGTGCCGAAGGGCTGCATCGTCGTCGACCGGATGAGCCCGATCACGATCCTCAAGTCGATCAAGACCGAGGCGGAGTACCAGGGCTGCCGCCGGGCTATGCTTCGGGATGGCGTGGCGCTGACAAAGTTTTGGAAGCACTTCTACGAGATGCTCGACCGCGGCGAGACGCCTACGGAGTATGAGATTGATGCGATCCTTGCCGGCTTCCGTGCCGAGAGTGATCGCTACCTCTACGATAGCTTCACCACCATCACCGGATATAATGCCAATGGTGCCATCGTCCACTACCACCCGATGCCCGACACCAGTGCCAAGATCGAGCCCAAGGGGTCCCTTCTCCTTGACTCCGGCGCTCAGTACTACGACGGCACCACGGACATCACCCGCACCGTCTCCCTCGACGGCAAGCCGTCCGAGAAGCTGCGCCACGACTACACGCTGGTGCTGAAGGGCCACATCGACCTACAGCTGGCGGTCTTCCCCAAGGGAACCCGCGGCAATCAGCTCGACGTGCTGGCGCACCGCTACCTCTGGCAGGAGCATAAGAACTATGGCCACGGCACCGGCCACGGCGTGGGTCACTTCCTCTGCTGCCACGAGGGTCCGCAGAACATCCGCACCGACAATAATCCCTCGCCCATCCGGCTCCACAGCGTCACCTCGGATGAGCCGGGCTACTACCCCGAGGGCGAGTACGGCATCCGCATCGAGAACCTCATCCGCTGCATCAAGGTCGGCGAAGGGGGCGGAGAGGAGTTTTACGGCTTTGAGTGCCTGACCCTCTGCTGGCTCGACAATCGGATGGTCGACCCGTCCATGCTCGACGATGCACAGCTCCGGTGGTACAACGACTACCAGGAGCGCGTCTACCGTGAGATCAGCCCCGAGCTGGATGAGGAGACCGCCAAGTGGCTCCGTGACCACACGCTCCCCTTAGAGCGCTGACCCCTCTTTTCTTAATAGATCAGGAACCCCGGACGATGCACAGCCCTCGCCTCGGGGTTTCTCTTTTTCCTCCCACCTCGGCCAAAGTCGGAAACGAAAACCGGCCAAAAGTGGAAACGAAAACCGGCCAAAAGTGGAAACGAAAACCGGCCAAAGTCGGAAACGTGACAAATTGTCGTACCTTTGTACCCACATTACTAACGACTTACGGTTATGGAATACAGAGCGAGGATTGCAGACCAATTGCTTGAGAGAAAGCTGAGAGGCAAAGGGGCTGTCCTGATCAGAGGAGCGAAATGGTGCGGTAAGACAACCACCGCCGAGCAGGTTGCCAAGAGCGTCATCTATATGGACGACCCGAAGCTGAAGTCCATCTACCTTCGCTTAGCGGAGATAGGGATAGAGCAGTTGCTTGAGGGAGACACTCCTCACCTTATTGATGAGTGGCAATTGGCTCCGCAGCTATGGGATGCGATCAGGTATGAGGTGGATCATCGCGAGGCGCTCGGGCAATTTATCCTCACAGGAAGTGCTGTACCCGCTGATGTAAGCAAGATAGACCATAGTGGGACCGGGCGCTTTGCCCGACTGACTATGCGACCCATGAGCCTATGGGAGAGTGGCGACTCTACGGGGGAGGTAAGCTTGAGGGCACTATTTGATGGGGAGAGGCAGGTACGGGGATTCTCTGAGTTTGACCTTGAGGACATCGCTTATCTCATCTGCCGTGGTGGCTGGCCCAAGGCAGTGGATATGGATAAGGATATATCTCTGGATCAGGCAAAGGACTATGTGGACAGCGTGGCCGAGAGCGACCTCTCTCGGGTGGATGGTGTACAGCGAAATAGTGAGACGACAAGGAGGCTGCTACGCTCCTACGCACGTCATCAGGGGAGCCAGGCTACGCTCGGCACCATAATGGCGGACATGACCGCCGGTGGCAACTACAAAGTGAGTGGCAAGACCGTCTCGGACTACATCGAGGCACTACGCAAGATATTCCTCATAGAGGATGTCGAGGCGTGGAATCCTAACCTCCGCAGTAAGACCGCTATCCGAAGCTCAGACACCCGCTACTTCGTGGACCCCTCTATCGCAGCAGGAGCCATCGGCATCGGTCCGGGCGATCTCGTCAAGGATCTTAATACGATGGGCTTACTCTTTGAGACCCTCTGTGTGAGAGACCTCAGGGTCTATGCTGAGTCTCTCGATGGTAAAGTCTACCACTACAGAGACAAGAACGACCTTGAGTGTGATGCTGTCATACACCTCCGCAACGGCTCCTACGGACTGGTCGAAATCAAGCTGGGAGGCGACAAGCTGATCCGGGAGGGGGCGAGTACGCTCACCAAGCTGGCGGAGAAGATTGATACGGATAAGATGAGTGCGCCATCCTTCAAAATGATCCTTACGGCAGTGGGTAGCTACGCCTACCCGCTCAGTGATGCAGACGATGTGATCGTGGTACCGATAGGATGCCTACGACCCTGACCTTTTATTTTTATACCCTCTATGTCAAGCCATAAAGCTATGAGACTGTCATCCCACCCGACGCCATTTGTCGTCATACTCGCCTCGGCGGTGGTGCTGATGCTGATGAGTCGCTACCTGATGGATCAGAGCACCCTTGTGGACCTGATCGCCATCATTCTGCCCATCGTGATCATCGGTCCGGTCTACTTTCTCTTAGGTAAAAAGCGGGGTCGGGAGCTCTCCCCGGGAGCAGTACTCCTTGCTGTCTTGCTGATGGCTGCGCTCGTGGGCGTAGCCTCGTACTTTATTACTGTCCGGTAGACCTCTCCCGCGACAGGAGGTACCATGTCAGGGGGTGACGCATTTTTGGTCAGGAAGATACGGGAAGATACACGGAGAGACTCTGTGAGACAACTCCTCCCGTCGTGGGTGCTATATTTGCACCGCTGAAGCTTCCGGATAAGTGGGGTGATCGTCGCTCAGCCGAGGTGATGGGAGAGGCAGTCACTGCTTCTCCTGCCGCGTGCATTCCACATCCTCTGTCGGGTATTTCGAGCTGTAGGAGAAGACTCTTAGGAGCGCACTTCGATAGGCTGAAGGTGCGAAGCGCAAGGGGCGCTTAGTTTCCGCATCTTCACAATGAGCTGAAAGTTTTCTGTATCACTCAGTGCCCCCCAAATGCGTCACCACTGTCGACCCGGGACTATTGCTGAGGACTTTGGCTATATTTGTGTGGGGGTAAAACCACTTGAGCAACCAACCACCATGCGCCAGACTCTCATCAGAGGGCTTTTGGCTACCCTCTTTTTACTCACTTCACTCACAGATATGTCACAAGTCCACATCTACCAAGGCGCTTACACCTACAGCAACGAGATCCTCTATACCTGGGACGGGAAGCACCTCTACCGGGGCGCCTACACCTACAGCAAGGAGATCCTCTGCACCTGGGACGGGAAGCACCTCTACCGGGGCGCCTACGCCTACAGCAACGAGATCCTCTACACCTGGGACGG
>CAMXXM010000035.1 GCA_947253195.1 uncultured Porphyromonas sp. | reverse complement strand
AGATTAGAATAACGGTCTCGTGGGCTCGGAGATGTGTATAAGAGACAGTCTCAGACTATGATCCTGCAAGGGTGATCCCTGTACGAAAGCCGGAGCAGATCCCTGCTGAGCTCGAGTCCTTTGGGTATCGCATTGATAAGGGAACTGCGCTTGAGAAAAGCTACCTCACAGAGGTGGACTACGAGCGGCTGAGCAAACTCTCTCCCTCAGGCGTCAGCTCCGTCGATGCCGGGGCTCTGCTGCGGCAGGTGCGTATGACTAAGACGCCGGGTGAGATACGCTTGATCAGGGAGACCGCTGCTCGTCACTCTGAGATCTATGAGATTGCCCCACAGCTCTACGAGCCGGGTATGACTGACCTAGAGTGGCAGTATGCTCTCGAGTATGAGATGCGTAAGCGTGGCTGGGTCGGTCTTTTCCGCACCTTTGGGACGCAGATGGAGAGCTTCTCAGGCAGTGTCATCGCCGGGGACAACGCCTCCTGCGCCTCCCCCTACGACTTTACGATGGGCGGTAGGGGAGTGGCTTCCTTCCCTCTCGGAGCAGCGGGTCACGTCATTCGTCCCGGAGAGTCTGTGATGGTGGACTTGGCGGGTGACTACACCCAGTATCAGTCGGACTGCACGCGGACCTACTACGTGGGTACTCTTCCGGATGAGGCCTTCCGCTGCCACGAGATCTCGCTACGTCTGCACGAGTGGCTCGAGGAGGTGGGAGAGCCCGGCTTCCCCATCGGTGAGATCTACAATCATTGCCTTCACTTGGCGGAGCAATTTGGCGTGGCGGATCACTTCATGGGAGATGAGCTGAGAGCCCGCTACGTGGGGCATGGCGTCGGGCTGGAGATCAATGAGCTCCCGATCCTCACCGGTCGCTGGCCGGGTGTGCTGGAGGAGGGTATGGTGATCGCCTTTGAGCCCAAGATCATCCTCCCCGGTGTCGGTGCGCTTGGGATCGAGGACACTTATCTTGTGCTGCCCGATGGGCTGGAGTGCCTCACCACACCGGAGCGGACACTCGTCAAACTTTGCTAAGTCTCTACCCTCGCTCGGGGTCTTAACCATCTGCGCATGACTATCCATCCCACATACGACCTGCAGAGCAGAGCCCGCTTCGGCCAGTTGGTCTTTCTCTTCGCGGTGATGCTGATTATGGCGGGAGCGTTCTCCTTCCTGATCACTCCGGCTCTACATCTGACATCACTCTCGGAGACTGAGTCCTTACTTGTCTCACAGATCTGCTCGTCACTGCTGGTCTTCTGGGTCCCGCCCCTTTTGCTCAATACCTACTATAAGGCTCGGTACCTAAGTCCATTCTTTCACCCTCTTGCGTCGGTGAGGCTGCCTCAAGTGGCATTGGGGCTTGCAGTGGCTCTCTTGGCTCTCATCCCCTCGTCCTTGCTGGAGGACCTGATGCGGATGATCCCGGAGCCGGAGGCGCTTGCTCCTTTGTCGGCACAGGTGGAGCGCACCACCGAGATGATGATCTCTGACCACAGCGTGGGAGGGATCACGCTGGCGTTGATCGCCCTCGTGGTGGTCGCTCCGCCGGCTGAGGAGTATCTCTTCCGCGGCGTGCTGCAGCAATGGGTTCTCTCGGTCACCCGGAGCGGGCATACTGCAGTGTGGGTGGTGGCGCTGCTCTTCTCCCTGATACACATGGAGTGGGGCGGACTCCTGTCCCGCGCCTTTATGGGAGTGCTGCTGGGCTATGCCGCTCTCTATGGGGGGCTAAGGGTCTCTGTCCCTATGCATGCCCTGAATAATCTACTGGTCTATCTCCTCCTGCTCTGTGGCGACCCTGAGCCGTGGAGCCCTCTTCCCCTCGGGATCGTCTCCGTGCTGATCTCCGTAGTCTGTCTCATCGCCATTGGTGTCCTTCTCCGACTTATGTCTCAAAGAACAAAATCCGAATATCATGAAACGATCAACTAAAATACGTGCCCTCTTAGCACTAACTCTTCCACTGCTTGGTCTTCTGACCTCTTGCGAGGGAGCAAAGCAGAGTACCTACTATACCCAGCGTGTGGACTTCCCTGAGGGAGCAACGCTTGATACAAAGGTGGAGATGGCCTCGCAGCTGATCCCCTCAGAGAAGCAACAGGCGTGGCAGGAGCTGGAGCTGACCGCTTTTATCCACTTTGGGGTCAATACCTTCACCAACCAGGAGTGGGGCGACGGGACGGAGGATCCCGCCATTTTCGTCCCGGAGCATCTGGACACCGATCAGTGGGTGAAGACCCTCAAGGATGCCGGCTTTCGCCTCGTGGTCCTTACCTGTAAGCACCACGATGGGTTCTGCCTCTGGCAGACAGAGACCACGGACCACTCGGTGAAGTCCTCCCCGTGGCGCAATGGCGAGGGCGATGTGCTGAGGGATCTGTCGGCATCGTGTAAAAAGTATGATATGAAGCTTGGTGTCTACCTCTCCCCCTGGGACCGGAATGCGGCCTCCTATGGTACCGGCAAGGACTACAACGACCTCTACATTGCTCAGCTCACGGAGTTGCTCTCGGACTATGGCGATATTGATGAAGTATGGTTTGATGGTGCCTGCGGTGAGGGTCCCAATGGTAAAGTACAGGAGTACGACTGGGAGCGGGTCTTTGAGACGATCCATAAGCTGCAGCCCAATGCCGTCAGTGCGATCATGGGTGAGGATATCCGCTGGGTGGGCAATGAGAGTGGCCTCGGTCGTGAGACGGAGTGGAGCGCCACCGTCCTTGCGCCGGACTCCTACCCTGAGAGTGACAGCCTCTACAAGGCACTTGATATAAATGCTATGTCAGAGGACCTCGGCAGTCGGGAGATGCTCGCCAAGGCAGGGTCCCTCTACTGGTATCCGAGCGAGGTGGATGTATCCATCCGTCCGGGATGGTTCTGGCACCCGGAGGAGGAGCCGAAGTCTCTAAAGCAGCTGTCGGACATCTACCTCCGGTCTGTGGGGCGTAACTCGGTCCTCCTGCTCAATATCCCTCCCACTAGGGATGGACTGCTGGATGTGCGGGATGTGAAGCGCGTGGGTGAGCTGGGGCAGTGGATCCGTCAGCTCAATGAGCAGCGTGCCGCTACTGAGGACCTTGCTCACGAGATCAAGGTGGGAGGAAGTGTTGTGACGGAGCTCGATCCCGATATGCAGGTAGGTGTGATCCTTCTTCAGGAGGACATCTCCCGTGGGCAGAGAGTCGAGAAGTTTCACGTAGACGGTCTGATGGACGATGGTACTTGGTCGCAGATTGCCAAGGGAACCACCATCGGCTACAAGAGACTACTCCCGCTAGAGGTACAGGCGAAGTATAGCAAGATCCGTCTCGTCATCGATGAGGGTCGTGGAAGCTCGGTCTTCATCCGTCACATCAATGCCCTCGTACTGCCGCCTCTGTCAAGCTCAGAGCTGGTCGATGGCATGCCCGGGATTACGCCTCTCCCCAAGCAAGGCTGGACCGTCTCGAGTGTTAGTCCACTGGAGATCCTCTTTGGCAAAGAGCTGAGTGTGCAGGGACTTATCTACACACCTGCTAAGGGTCGCGATGCCACCACGCTCCCCTTCACCTACCTGCTGGAGGGGTCGGAGGATGGCAAGAGCTGGCAGCCGCTGGCGAGGGGCGAATTCTCTAACATCGTCAATAATCCTATCCCGCAGAAGATCAAGCTTGACCGAGCCTATTCGCTTCGTGGGATGCGCCTTACCGGCACTACAGTGGAGGGTCATGGAGTGCCGCTTGAGGAGTCTGAAGTAGTAGTCTATTAATCCCTATCACAATGACGAAATATATCGGTGCGCACGTCTCCAGTGCGGGTGGGGTGCAAAATGCTCCGCTGAATGCGAAGGAGATCGGTGCCAATGCTTTTGCCCTCTTTACACGAAACCAGCGTCAGTGGTTCCCCAAGGCGCTGAAGGAAGAGGACATCGAAGCCTTTAAAGTCAATATGGCGGAGTGTGGCTTTGAGCCGCAGTATGTCCTCCCCCATGCCAGTTACCTGATCAACCTTGGCTCGCCTCGGGAGGAGGTGATGAAGAAGAGCCGGCACGCCCTTACGGATGAGATGCAGCGGTGTCAGCAGCTGGGCTTGGGGATGGTCAATTTCCACCCGGGTGCCAATCTCGGAGAGACCTCCGTGTCAGCGTGTCTGGCTCAGATCGCTGAGGGTATCAACATCTCGCTTGAGCGTACTGAGGGTGTGAAGGCGGTAATCGAGAATACCGCCGGTCAGGGATCCAATCTTGGCTTCACCTTTGAGCAGATTGCTGAGATCATCGATGCGGTAGAGGATAAGAGCCGTGTCGGTGTCTGTATCGACACCTGCCATGCGACTGCAGCAGGGTATGATATCCTGACTGAGCAGGGGTATCATGCGATGATGAAGTCGTACGAGGAGCTTATCGGGCTGGAGTACCTCTGCGGCATGCATCTCAATGACTCCAAGAAAGGAGTGGGCTCTCGTGTCGACCGTCACGAGTCGCTTGGGGATGGCGAGATTGGCATTGCCCCCTTTGAGTGGATCATCCGCGATCCCCGTACCGATCATATCCCGCTGATCCTCGAGACCCCCAATCCGGATCGCTGGGCTGAGGAGATCGCCTTGCTGAGGACCTTTGAGACCAAGTAAGGGATGATCGCTTTTCCTCAGGCTAAGATCAATATCGGTCTCCGCATTACCGGCGTGAGACCGGACGGCTACCACGAGCTGGAGACACTCTTCTACAGGATACCGCTCTGTGATGCCTTAGAGGTGGTGCCGGCAGAGAGGGATACCCTCGATGATGGAGGCTTTGGTGACCCGCAGCATAACCTGGTCGTGCGGGCTGTGGAGGTCATGCGTGAGGAGGGGGCGGCTATTCCCCCACTGGAGGTGATCCTCCGTAAGCGGATCCCCACCGGTGCCGGGCTTGGGGGAGGCTCTTCCGATGCCTCCTCGATGCTTCTCATGCTGAGACAGCTCTATGCCCCTGACCTCTCGGATAAGCGGTTGGCTGAGATGGCACTTAGGCTGGGGGCGGACTGCCCCTTCTTCCTCACCTCCGGTGCCCGGATCGGTCGCGGGGTGGGGGAGCTGCTTCATCCTTTCCCTCTCGACTTATCCGGGTGGGTGCTGACCTTAGTACTGCCGGGGATCCATGTCTCCACGGCTGAGGCTTATCGTGAGATAGGGATTTCGGAGCCTGCTGAGCCTCTCGAGGAGATACTGGAGCGACCTGTGGCTGAGTGGCGTGACCTTGTGGTCAATGACTTTGAGGTTCCCATATTTGCCCATCATCCCGAGCTGGCTGAGGTAAAGGATCAGCTCTATGACTCCGGCGCCACCTATGCATCTATGACCGGGTCCGGCTCCTCACTCTATGCCCTGAGTCCGGCTCCCCTAAGTCGACTTACTACCCAATACACTACATATTCCTATCTATTATGAAGAAAGTACTCTTCCCGATAGTCCTTTCTCTACTGATGGGCGGACAGGCACTGGCTGCACATCCGACCGATACCTTAACCATCTTGCGCTACCGGGCACTCCCTGTGACGAAGCTCACTGCTCCGATGGAGACCGACAGTGTCAATCTCTACGGCAAGTCCCGCGACTCCTTTACCTCCTTGACCGATCTGCCGATGGTAGCGCCCGACAGCCCCTTGCTGACGGACTTCATCGCACCGGCGGATACGGTTATCCGACTCGAGGGGGGTAAGCTGTACCGACTGTCGACTGCCTTGCTCTCTACTGCGTATGAGAAGGCGACCCTTTTGGTCTCCTGTACGATGCCCTACAAGCTCGCCTTTGATGGAAGAGTTATAGGACAGAAGAATAGAGTACTCGATAGTCCTCGTGAGGATCAGTTTGACCTGACCATATACCCCTCTGCACGACGTACTTTGGCCATTACTATTGAGGCTCGGGACTCAGTGGAGCTGGTAATGTCTGTAGTCCCGAAGCGAGCCGATCATACCGCCTCTCTCAGGACCGATCCAGTCGAGTATATGAGTATGGACTTCGGCCTCACCGGGGAGACCCTGACAGGCGTCAGCATGTCCCCAAGTGGTCGCTTTACTATACTTTCTTCTGTCCGACTTGCTGATCTGAACCGGTTCTACTCCTCTATGCTCTATGAGGGGACCCGTCGCATCGGAGTTCTTCCCGATGGTGCTGATCGTGGTAGCTGGATGCCTCGCTCTGATAAGCTCTACTATACGGTACAGACCGATCTCGGCAGAAGTCTGATGACCTACGATCCCGCAACAGGTGCCGAGGAGCTCCTCTGCGAAGCCATTCCGGATGGATCCTTTACGGTGGCTCCGACCGAGGATCGCTTGATTTTCTATAAGGAGACTACCGGCGACAGACAGTCCTCTTACGTCGATCGGGCACTTGGGCGCGATGACCATAGGGGTCTGATGGGACCACGAACTCGGTATGACCTTTACCTCTTTGACTTCGCCACACGCGACTACCGCCCTCTCACCTACGGCTATCGCTCTGTGGGTTTGGAGGACATTAGTCCCGACAGCAAGCGGATTATCTTCTCCGTGACGGATAATGACGTAACTGAGTCACCCTTCTATGCTACAGGTTACTACGAGATGGATCTGGAGACGATGGCGGTCGACACTCTCTTCGCTCCGACACCTACTCTCTCATACGTTGGCTACACCAGTGATGCTGGTAAGTTGCTTGTCCTGGGCAATCCGGAGGCATTTAATGGCCTTGGACGAAACCTTCCGGAGGGCATGACGACAAATACGTACGAGACGGATATCTATCTCTACGACAGGAAGAGTAGGACGGGAAAAGTCTTCACGAAGTACTTCGCTCCCTCCGTGCAGTCGATCCGGCTTGCTCAGGATCGGATGCAGGCGCTCTTTCGAGCCACTGACCGTGACTACCAGAGGCTATACACGCTTGACCTACGGAGTGGCAAGATCAGCCTCCTGCCAGTTAGTGTAGACTACGTCGGATCCTATGCCGTGGATGCTCAGTGCAAGACCTTTGCTTACGTCGGTGAGAGTACCAATAGGGTAGCAAATGCTTACCTGGGAGATGTCACACGCCGCACCTCCTCGGTCCTCAGAGATCTGGCCTCTGAGCGGATGAAGGATATGAAAGTGGGAAGTGTGCAGGACTGGAGCTTCACCATGCCGGATGGCGGTCAAGTGCCGGGACGCTTCTACTTGCCACCAACCTTTGATCCTCAGAAGAAGTACCCGCTCTTGGTGTACTACTACGGCGGTACCTCACCCGTGGGGCGGATGTTTGACTGGTACTACTCTCAGCCGATGTATGCCGCACAGGACTACGTCGTGCTGGTGCTCAATCCCAGCGGTACCATTGGCTGGGGTCAGGAGTACGCAGCCAGGCATGTCAATGCCTGGGGTGACCGGACCGCAGATGAGATCATCGCTGCCACTAAGGGCTTCGTCGATAGTCATCCCTATGTCAATGGCAAGCGGATCGGCTGCTTTGGTGCCAGCTACGGAGGCTTTATGACCCAGTATCTCCTCACTAAGACGGACCTCTTTGCCTGCGCCATCAGCCATGCCGGCATCAGTGCACTCTCCTCCTACTGGGGGCAGGGCACCTGGGGCATCGGATACAGCACGGTCGCCAGTACCGACAGTTATCCGTGGAATAATCCCGATCTCTATGCCAAGCACAGTCCGCTCTTCCGTGCCGACAAGATCCACACCCCTCTGCTCCTCACCCATGGCACATCGGACACCAATGTCCCCATTGGGGAGAGTGTCCAGCTCTACAATGCGCTCAAGATCCTCGGACGACCGGTGGAGATGATCCGCGTCTATGGCGAGGATCATCATGTGATGGAGCTCCACCACCGGCAGATCTGGATGCGCTCGATGATGGCATGGTTCCAGAAGTGGCTCAAGGATGACCCCACCTGGTGGGACGATATGTATCCTGAGCGACACTACTGATCCGACAGACCTTATCCCCTAGGTGGGTAAAGGAAAAAGAGGTCTCCTTGCTATTCGGCAGGGAGACCTCTTTTTTTTCTCTATCCTGTACTCAACTACTCGTTCCATCCGTCGTCGATATACTCCCAGCTGTACTGATCCTTCTCCGGGTCGAGCGTCAGCAGGAGGTAGCCCTCCTCTGTGCCATCTAAGGGTCCCTGCCACCAGGCGCCACTTACAGCACCTCCCATCAGGAGCCAAGTGCCGTGACTGAATAGCTCCTCATGGACGTGATTGTGTCCCTGCAGCACCGCCACCGTATGATACTCCGCGAGGAGATCCCAGAGGGGCTTGAAGTTGCTTATCAGATCCTTGTCACATACCTTCCCCTCCGTGGCAGCATAGTACAGCGACTGGATCGGTACGTGGGTAACCACGATCAGAGGGCACCCCTCCGGCATTTCCTTTAGGTCCTCCTTGATCCACTCCATCTGCTCCCGAGAGATCGAGTAGCTGCCCTTCTTTGTCGGGACGACCGAGTTAATTACCATAAAGTGGATCCCCTTGTGGTCTATGGAGTAGGTAGAGCGACCGAGGTGCTTCTCGAAGAGCTCCACCCCAGTCGGCTCCTTGCTGCCATCCTCGCGGTAGTAGTAGCGGTCATGATTCCCGATGGTATAATAGGTCGGAATGCCGGTCTCCTCGGCCATGCTGCGTATCCTGTCAAGAGCGAGTCCGGCTCTCTCGTAGTCCTCCGGTAGACGTCGATCCAGGTCAGCCAGGTCACCGCCCAGGATCATAAGGTCCACGTCGTGATCCTTTACGCTATCCAGAGCACGCCTGTAGCCGGCGCACTTGCGAGGCGTCCCCTGTACGTCGAGGTGAATGTCTGTAAGGAATGCTACTCTGAATGGTCCCGACTCCTCGGCCTCCATTGTTAGCGGGGTGATCAGTAGAGCTAAGAGCAAGGGGAGGAGTAGTCTCAAGATAAGACTTGTGCCTGAGGGTCCCATAGTGTGTTGTGTCATGAGATAGATGATTGATCGATTGTTACTTTTCGCAAATCTACCACGCCCCTGTCTCATGTGCATGTCAATATTGATACGGATTTGTTTCTGTTTCCATAGGTGAAATTGTCTATCAGTAAACACCTGATGATCACAGCGAAAGAACCTCTGCCTATAGGGTCACTTCTTTTACCGGTAAAAGGCGTCACTAATACCGATATTAGAGTTCACTAATATCGGTATTAGTGATCTCTAATATCGGTATTAGTACGACGCGATATTATTGATCCGGAAGTGCAGGTCGCCATGGGTCTCTTTTTTCCCGTCCGACCTCTTTCCTGAGCCTGTCGGTCGGTAATATTGGCTATCTTTGTCTCCGTACAAGACTATTAAGATATGAAACGACTATTTCCGGTGCTCCTCCTGATCGCCTCCCTCCTCATCGGGGGGAACTCTCTCGCACAGCAGGCAGCACATCCCTTGACCGTGGGGAGCTTCAATCTAAGGTACCTCAATGACCACGATGGTGAGAATAGCTGGACCAACCGCTGCCAGATGGTCACCGACCTAATCGCTTACTACGGCTTTGACTTCCTAGGCACCCAGGAGGGCTACATAGAGCAGCTGAGGGATATCGATACCCTCGATAACTATGACTACATCGGGGTAGGGCGTGATGATGGCAAGGAGGCCGGTGAGCACTCTGCCATCTTTTACCGGACCGACCGCTTCGACTTGCTGGATCAGGGTAACTTTTGGCTGTC